>DATMAH010000275.1:0-6999 GCA_035583735.1 Dehalococcoidia bacterium | reverse complement strand
TCGCGGAACCGCCGGACACGTTCGGCGGGATGTCGCCGTCGCCTCCGTTGCCGGGGTTCGCCGGGTCGCCGGATGGCTGTGCCGTGCCAGCCGCCCCGGTTGGGCCGCCGGTCACGGTGCCGGAGGCGCCGGGCGTACCGGTGCGCGCGGCAGTGGTGCCGGTCCGCGTCACGCGGGCGGTGCCGGTGCCGCTCGGCGTCTCGTCTCCGCCGCCGTCGTCGTCCCCGCCGCCGCAGGCGGCGGCGCCCAGCGTCAGCCCGAGGGCCAGGAGGGCCATGAGGATCAGTCGCATCGCTCTTCCTTTCACAGGGTCCTCCCCCGATCACTCCACCTTCACAAAGCCGGGATCGCAGGGCACCTGGGGCTGGAGCTCGTCGCCCTCACAGTTCCCCCAGATGATCGATAGCCCATCGCCCAGGTGCACGTCGAATAGCTCGAGGTCCGATTCGCCATCGTCGATCGCGTAAAACTCGACGACGCCAAGCACCTTGTCGCCCGATTGCGTCGCCCGCCCGATGGTGAAACACGACAGGAAGGCCTCGCCCGTCTCGGGGATGCCGTCACCGAAGATGCCGATCGGGTCTTCGAGGTCGCCCTCCGGCGCCGGCAGGCACTGCCACGTGGCGCCCTCCGTCGCCAGTCCTTCGGCGTTCAGGCGCGGGTTGCGCGCCGTCGCCGGGCCGCCCTCGTATGTCGGGGCGAGGATCACGCGTCGGTCGTAGCGGATCTTGAACTCGAGGTTGGAGATGCCGCCGATGTTGTTGGAGAACGGCGGCGCGTTGAACACGACCACGCCCACCTTGAAGCGGTCGCCGCGCTTCACCGTGCGCTCGCGCTGGATGCCCGGCTCCGACGCGTTCATGTCGATGACGATGCGCAACTGTCCGTCGGGCGCCTCTACCTCGGCGATGACGTCCGGGTCGATCGAGGGCGCGGCGCCGTCCGGGAGGTCGGGCATGGTAGAGATGATGCGCGGGGCGTCGCCGGGGTTGCCGCCGGTGGTCGATGGGTCGATCGCGGACGCTACGGTCTTCTCCAGCGCGGGCGCTGTCGCCGTTGCGCCGCCAGCCCCCGGCGTCCCGGGCGCGGTCGTCCGCTCGCCGCCGCTGTCGTCCCCGGCGCCGCAGGCGGCTGCCGACGCGATGAGCGCGCATGAGAGGGCGATGGCTGCGGTTCGCTTCACTGCACCTCCAGGGCGGTACCGCGGGATCGTGCGCGACGGCAGGTGCGCGGATCAAGCGCCCCGTCAAGGCTCACGCGTCCGGGTACGGGTGTGACGAGACCGTATGATACTGGATGGGCGCCACGGGCTGCTTTCGGGGGGCGTGGCGGCTTTTGGGCGTGTGGCGGCATCGGCTATACTTCGCCGGTTTGCGCCCGGGCAGGAGCGCGAATACAGCTTCGGAAGGAGCGGCCGGCCGCCGTGCGCGGTGACGGCCGTAATTTATGCCAGCAGTCGTCGTCATCGGTGGCCAGTGGGGCGATGAGGGCAAAGGCCGCATCGTCGACCTTATCGCGCAGGGCGCCAGCGTCGTCGCCCGCTACTCCGCGGGAAACAACGCCGGCCACACCGTCATCAACGACATGGGCGAGTTCAAGCTCAACGTCGTCCCGGCGGGCATCTTCTACCGCGACAAGCGGTGCGTCATCGGCAACGGGGTTGCCGTCGACCCGGCGATCCTGCTCAACGAGATCGAGACGCTCTCGTCGCGAGGCGTCTCCGTCGCCAATCTGTTCATCAGCGACCGCTGCCACGTCATCATGCCGTGGCACCCGCTCATCGATCTCGCCGACGAGAAGCTGCGCGGCCCCGCCGCCATCGGCACCACGGGACGCGGCGTCGGCCCCTGCTTCACCGATAAGGTCGCCCGCATCGGTATCCGCACCGGCGACCTCGTCGACCCCGACGCATTCCGTGCGCGCCTCGGCTTTGTGCTCCCGTACAAGAACAAGGTGCTCCAGCAGCTCTACGGACTCGACCCGCTCGATTTCGACGCCGTGTACGACGAGTACGCCGCGCTGGGACAGCGGCTCGCCCCCTTCGTGCGCGACACGTCCGAGATCGTGCACGAGGCGCTCGACCGCGGCGAGACGGTGCTGCTTGAGGGCGCGCAGGGGTGCCTGCTCGACCTCGACGCGGGCACGTACGAGTACGTGACGTCGTCCGTGCCGTCATCATCCGCGGGCGGCGCCGGCATCGGCGTCGGCATCGGCCCGACGGCGATCCAGCAGGTCGTCGGCATCTACAAGGCCTACATGACGCGCGTCGGCAACGGACCGATGCCCAGCGAGCTGCACGACGAGACCGGCCGCATCCTCCAGGTCGAAGGACCCCGGCCGGAAGTCGGCACCACGACCGGCCGCAAGCGCCGCACCGGCTGGTTCGACGCCGTCGCCTCACGCTACAGCGCCATGGTCAACGGCGTCACCAGCGGTGTGCTCACGCGTCTGGACGTGCTGGACAACTTCCCGTCGATCAAGATCTGCATCGCGTACGAGACGGAGGACGGGCGCATCCTCAACGCCATGCCGGCCAGCTCCGTGTTGCTCAGCAAGGTCCGGCCCGTGTACGAGGAAGTGGAAGGCTGGCGCGCGCCCACCAGCCGCTGCCGCTCATGGGACGACCTGCCGCAGAAGGCGCGCGACTATATCCGCCGCATCGAACAGCTCCTCCAAATCCCCATCGACATCGTCTCCGTCGGCCCGGAGCGCGACCAGGCGATCATCGTCCACGACGTCCTGAAGGTGAAGCCGCGGCGGTGAGGGGTCTTCCGGCGGCGGCGCGCGCCCCCATGCTAGGCTGATGCCGATGCGCGAGCGTGTGCCACAGATCCTGTTCGTCTGCGTACACAACGCCGGCCGCTCGCAGATGGCGGCGGCGCTGCTGGAGCATCACGCCGCCGGCCGCGTGGCCGTCCGCTCGGCCGGCTCCGCGCCCGCCGGCGAGATCAACCCGGCCGTCGTGCAGGTGATGCGCGAGCGGGGACTTGACCTGGCGGGCGCCTCTCCGAAGGCGCTGACGGATGAGTCCGTCGAGGCGGCCGATGTCGTCGTGACCATGGGCTGCGGCGATGCCTGCCCGGTCTTCCCCGGCAAGCGCTATGTCGACTGGCAGGTGGACGATCCCGCGGGCCGGCGCGTGGACGACGTGCGGCGCATCCGCGACGAGATCGAGCGGCGCGTGCTGGACCTCCTGGCAGAGATCACGGGACCGGTGGAATCGCGCTGAAGACGAACGCCTTCGCCCCGCTGCTGCTCCCTGTCGTCGCGCTGCTCGCGCTTGTGCTCACTGCCTGCGGCGACGGCGACGGCGCCGCGCCACGCGCGACCGCCACGCCCGCCGCCTCGCCCACCGCACCGGCAACGCCGACATCCGCGCCGTTCGTCGTCGCACCCGCCGACTGGGGCGAGTGCGGTAGTGGGCTCCAGTGCGCCACCGTCCGGGTGCCGCTGGACCACGCCAACCCCGGCGGCGGCACCATCAGCATCGCCATCGCCCGCCTCCCCGCCCGCGATGCGTCGCAGCGCATCGGGTCGCTCGTCATCAACGTCGGTGGCCCCGGGGAGTCCGGCGTCGAGTTCCTGCGCAACGGCGGGGGCGGCATCTACAGCGACGCGATCCGCGACCGCTTCGACATCGTCAGCTTCGACCCGCGCGGCGTCGGCGACAGCGAGCCGGCGTTCGACTGCCTCGACGATCTCGACCCGTGGGTCTACGCCGAGTCGTCGCCGGACACTCCCGAGGAGCGCGCCGAGGTGGAGCGCATGTCTCGCGAGTTCGCCGAAGCGTGCGCCGAGCGGTCCGGCGAGCTGCTGCCGTATCTCGCGACCGAAGACGTCGCACGCGACATGGACATGATCCGCGAGGCGCTCGGCGACGAGAAGCTGACGTACCTCGGCTACTCCTACGGCACCTTCCTCGGCGCGATCTACGCGGAGCTGTTTCCTGACCGCATCCGGGCGTTCGTCCTCGACGGCGCCGTCGACCCATCGCTGCCGCCACAAGAGGACGCGCGCAACCAGATCATGGGCTTCGAGGAGGCGCTGCAGGCTTTCCTTGATGACTGCGCGTCGGACGCGTCATGCGACTTCTACAACGGCGGCGATCCCGGGGCCGCATACGACGCGTTGCTTGCGACGATCGAGCAGGAGCCGCTGCCCGTCGGCGACGGCCGCACGCTGGGCCCCGGCGCGGCATGGCTCGGCGTGGCCGCCGGGCTCTACGATGAGCTCTCGTGGAGCATTCTCGCGGGCGCGCTCGCGGACGCGCAGGACGGTGACGGCACGCTGCTCCAGTATCTGGCCGACTTCCTCATGGGCCGAAACGACAACGGCACCTGGAACAACGCTGTCGAGACCCGCGTCGCCACGCGCTGCCTCGATGCCCCCGGGCTCACCGAGGACGAGGAGCGCGCGCTCAACCGCGAGCTCATGCAACTCGCGCCGCGGTTCGGTCCCGACAGCGAGGAGCCCATCGCCGATGTCTGCGACTTCTGGCCCGTGCCGCCGCGCTGGTCGCCCCGCCCGATCGCCGCGGCGGGCGCACCACCTATCGTGGTCATCGGCACGACCGGCGACCCGGCGACGCCGTACCAGCAGGCCGTCGGCCTTGCCGGGCAGCTCGCGTCCGGCGTGCTCGTCACGTACGAAGGCGAGGGCCACACCGTCTACGCGGGCACCAGCGACTGCATCGATGAGGCCGTCGATACGTACTTCATCGAGCTGCTGCCGCCGCCCGATGGGCTTGTCTGCTAGAGACGCTGCGGGTGGGACGGTGGTGACGGGTTCAGGAAGGGCCCGAGCACGGGATCTGTCCGGTCAAGCAAGGCGGCACTCGGGCCCCTCCGTCTCCCGGTTCGGCTCGGCGGGGTACATGGCGACGGTACCCCTACCGCGCTTGATCCGTCAAGCCAGCTCACCAGCGTATGCGCCGTCGCATCGTCCCCACGTCAAGGCTGGCGCAACGCCGTCACGAGGCCGGTTTGCGCCACGCCATCACGTTGAACAGCGGCACGCGGTACCAGTCCTCCGCCCACGCCTCACCGCGCAGCGAGTCATCGTCCGGCAGCGGCTCCAGAAACTCTTCCAGCGTCAGTCCCGCGCCGAGGTATGCGGCCATGTACGCGCTCAAGGGACGGTGCCAGTTGACGATCTTGATCCCGGCCCACTCATATGTCGCCGGCCACTCCTCCGCGTAGCGGTCGATCTTCTGGTACAGCCGCCGTCCCTCCGCGTCGCGCTCCCATCCGCCTGCCGACGCCGTCACGAACCCCAGGTTCGCCGCCAGCACGCGCCCGCCCGGCCGCAACACCCGCGCCATCTCCGCGATCGCTTCCCGGTAGCCGACGATGTCCACCAGCGTGATGTAGCTGACGACGAGGTCGAACGCGCCGTCAGCGAACGGCAACTGCTCCGCCATCGCGCGCACGTAGCCTTCGCCCGGCCCGGACCGCTGCCCCGCCGTCATGACCATCGTCTCGAATGGGTCGACGCCGGTGACGAGCGCCCCCCGCTTGGCCAGCATGCGGGCGAAGCGCCCCTCCCCGCACCCCACGTCCAGCACGCGCGCGCCGGCGACGTCGCCGCACAGCCGCAGCATCACGGGGTCCAGCAGCAGCGCGCGGTGCGGGTCGCCCCGGTCCTGGAACGCAATGTAGGCGCTCGCGGACTCGCGCCAGCCGCTGTCGAGGGACATCAACTCCTCCAGATTGATTACGCGTGGATCTGCGTGGGCTCGCCATCATACCCCATGCGCCGCGCGCATGAGCCGCTGTCTCCTCTCCGCCTCTGGCGGTAGCCTTCCGTGCGCGGCGAGGTTCCGGCGGGAGGACAGGGATGACGGCTGACACAGACGAACGCGTGGAAACGACGGTGTATGGCGACTTCGCGGACCTGCTGAAGCCCGACAGCAAGTGGGTCATCGGCGGCTTCCCCGGATGGGAGTTCCGCGAGCCCAACGCCGTCGCCGTCGTCCAGAACGGCAAGCTGCGCGTCGCCGTCATGCCGCTGACGCGCACGCACACCGCCGTCCAGTTCTTCGACAACGCCAAGCACATGTACTACTCCCGCGAGCGCTTCGAGGTGCCCGAGGGTGGCGCCATCTCCGTCGAGCTGGATATCCGCGCGCAGAAGCTCAACGGCGTCCCCAACGACTTCTACGATGGCTTCGTCTCCGTCAACCTGCTCGACTTCACCACCGGCCTCGCCATCGACTTCTTCGTCTCGAACGAATGCTTCGCGACCGTGTACGCGCGCCTGCCCTTCCCCGGCGCCGTCGCGCCTGACGACGGTGGCCACCGCTACTTCGCGCTCTTCAAGGAGCAGCCGCTGCCGAAGGGCGAGCGGCAGACGCACCGCTACCGCATCGACTACGACCAGGGCGCCGCGGAACTATCGTTCTTCGTCGAGGGTGTGCTGGTGAACCGCGAGACGAACGTCCCGCGCATGGATGGGTTTATCGCGGCGCTCGGGTTGATGACGGAGAAGGACATCGTCGACGGCCAGAGCGTCTCCTGCCACGGGCAGGGCCTGATCGGGGAGTGGGGGCCGCTTACGATCCGGCGCTGGCGCCCCCGCTGAGGGCCGCCTCAGCCGCGCCGCTCACGCTCGATGCGCCGCGGTCGCGCAGGATGCGCGCCACACGGTCGATGTCGCGTGCCGGCACGCGCACGCCGATGTCGACCGGTCCAGGCGTGCGCTGGGACGAGAGCTCCCACGCGTCGCCCATGCCGCCGATGCCGGCGTAGAGACCGCAGATCGCCGCGGCCACGTGCACGTACATCGCCCAGCTCGCCACCTGCAGCGCCAGGCTCTCGCCGAACCCGGGGGCCGGGACGTCCGCCCACCAGACCAACACGCCGACCAGGGCGCCGGCGAGCGCGCCCCAAACGCCCCACCAAAAGCCCTTCCAGAGCGCCCGCCAGAAGATCGGCAGGTCCGTCGACGACGAGCGCCGCGCTGCGCTGGCGCGCGCGGCGTCGGCCGATGCGCCGGTCAGCG
>DATMAH010000274.1:0-5128 GCA_035583735.1 Dehalococcoidia bacterium | reverse complement strand
CAGCGGCGGCGGGCTGACGCGCCCCCGCGCCCTGCCGCGCCACGGCGCGCTCGCCCTGTGGTTGTCCCTGTGTCTGTTCGGTCTCGTCAGGCATGAGTCCCGGTCCCTGGTGTATCGGCGCCCGGAGATACGCCGGGCGGCACATACTCTCGCATGATGCTCGGGTCGTCGTGGAGGTCCGGCACGCGCCACGGCGGCACGAGCTGCTGGCCGGCGCCGCGGAACGCCACGCCGATGATGGTGAGCGCGATGTACACCATCATGAATCCCGTGAAGAGCGCGATCAGCCCGTCGCGCACGCTGTTCAGCATGCCGACCTTGCGCAGCAGCAGCAGCAGGATGGCGATGCCGGCGAGGATCGCGACGCTGGGCATGACGTACTCGACCAGGATCGATGGGATATCGAGGTGGCCGTCGTACGGGTAGATGCGGCGCAACCAGCCGGGCATCCAGCCCGGGTCTTCCCAGTGCCAGATCCAGGTGCCGTTGAGCGGCAACGGCACGCGTTCGAAGTCCTGCGGCCAGTCCAGCGTGCCGTCGCCGCCGCGCGCCTGCCATGGGACGGGGAGGCTCCATTCCCACTCCTGGCGCAGCGCGTTGCGGTTGCGCGCGAAGATGAAGTCCCAGATGGGATTGAGGACGCCTTCGACCGGCCAGTCCTTGAACGGCTGCATCTCGCTGAGCCAGCGCGGCTCCTCGCCTTCGTTCTTGAAGCCGAAGGTGACGGGCGCCTGCTGCCAGATGCGCACGTGCGCCCCATCGTCCCAGAGGATGCACAAGGTGGCATAGAAGCTTGTGAAGACGGCGCTGATGCCGGTGATGGCCAGCGCGTGCGGCGTCGCGAACCAGCCGCCCTGCCCGTCGTTGCTGCGGTCGACGTACGGGATCACCGCCAGGAACACCAGCGCGAGCGTGGGGATGATGACGCCAGCGAGCCCGGGGTCCATGTGCAGGAGCAGCTCCTGCAGGTTCATGAAGTACCACGGCGCCTTCGAGGGGTTCGGCGTGATGTTCGCGTTCGCGCGGTTGAGCAGCGGCGCGTTCACGAAGATTGAGAGGATCACGAACGTGATCGTGAACAGCACCGCGCAGATGAACTCGACGAAGACGAGATCCGGCCAGACCAGCAGCTCCTGGTCGCGTTCGCGCTTGGCGCGGACGGTCTCGCGTGCCTTCGCGCCGGCGGGGGCTGCTGCTACCGCCATGCTTCCCCTCCCTGCCTAGAGCGGACGCGCCAGGCCGCCATCACGGCGGATGCGCCAGAAGTGGACGGACATGAAGACGGCCGCCAGCAGCGGCAGGGCGATGACGTGCAGCGTGTAGAAGCGGATGAGCGCGTTCGGGCCGATCTCGAAGCCGCCGATGAGCACGTAACGCACCTCGCCGCCGATGACGGGGGACGCGCCGCCGATGTTGGTGCCCACGGTGATCGCCCAGAGCGCCAGCTGGTCCCACGGCAGCAGGTAGCCGGTGAAGGAGAGGAGCAGCGTCAGCACCAGCAGGATCACGCCGACGACCCAGTTGAACTCGCGGGGGGGCTTGTAGGCGCCCATGTAGAAGACGCGCATCATGTGCAGCAGCACGGAGATCACCATGGCGTGGGCCATCCAGCGGTGCAGGTTGCGGATGAGCATGCCGAAGCGGACGTTCGTCTCCAGCGCCGCGATGTCGCTGTATGCGCGGTCGACGGAGGGCACGTAGTAGAACATCAGCATGACGCCGGTGACGGTGAGCCCCAGGAACATGAAGAAGCTGAGGCCACCGAGGCAGTAGGTGTGCGTGATCTTGACGTGCGTCTTGTGGATGCGCGTCGGGTGGAGGTGGAGGAAGACGCTCGTCGCGACGGCGAGCATCTGGTTGCGCGGGGTGTTGGGGTAGCCGGAACGGAAGACAGAGCGCCAGATGTAGTTATGGAAGAGCTTATCGTAGAGGAAGTCGCCGAAACCGGGGCCCCGGGGTTGCTCTGTCCTCGCCATCCGTCAGCTCACCTCGCTAGCGCTGCCACCACTGCCCGAAGGCGACGAGCAGGACGAACGAGATGAGCATCGTCCCGCCCACGAATACGAGTTCGCCGTAGTCAGTCGTTGGGCCGGGGGGCCAGCCGGGGAGAAACGCGGGGAACAGGTTCACCAGCAAGACCCCTCCAGGTTCCGTGGACGCACGCTCGCCGGCCCGCGGCGATTGTGAATCCTGTTTCAAACCCGAGGCTAACACCGGCCTATGTGAGTGTCAAGGCAATCTGAATCTGTGTGTAGATGGGCCGTGAACGTGTCCCACCCTAACTGGGCAGTGATTCTGTCACACCATGAAGGACAGAATCACCTTGAAGAGCAGAGAACACCGGCGGGGTCAGGTGCTGCGCGCCGGCCAAGAGCCCGGCTGTGTGCTGGCGGACGCGTGCGCCGCAACCGGCGAGCACGAGGCGCCCAGGGTGGCCGCGAACCGCATCGCGCGGAGCGTCACAGGTGCGACCGATGCCTCCGGCCCGGGTGAGCCGCGATCACGCAGCCGACGTCTTCGGCGACCTGCACGCACTCCGGCAGCTCTTCGCGCTCGTGCGGCCGCCCCTGCGAACCCGATCTGGAGTCCCCGTCGCTTCGCCATGATCGCCTCCCTCGCGGGGCTGCCAGATGCCGCACGATCGAGACGGGGTCATGGTCCATCGGCTGATAGGATGCGGTGATGCGCATCGAGGTGCTGGATGACGCGGCGGCGGTGGGGGCGCGCGCGGCCGAGGCCATCTGCGACATGCTGCGGGCGAAACCCGATGCGCTCCTGGGCCTCCCGACGGGGACGACGCCGCTCCCTGTCTACGCCGAGCTGGAGCGCCGCGCGCACCGGGACGCCGGGCTCTTCGCCAGCGCCACGGCGTACGCGATCGACGAATTCGTGGCGCCGCAGCGGGACATGCCCGGCACGAACGGCGCGTACTACCGCGACCGCGTCCGGCTGCCGCTCCACGCGCTCCACTGTCCCGACGCGAGCGCTCCCGATCCGGCGCAGCACATCCACGAGCATGCGGAGGCGATCCGGGTGCGCGGCGGACTCGACCTGTGCATGCTGGGTGTGGGCGTCAACGGCCACCTCGCGTTCAACGAGCCCGGGTCGGCGGCCGATTCGCGCGCGCGGGTGGCGATGCTGGCGCCGGAGACGCGCGCGGCGTACGCGACGGCGTTCGGGGGCGAGGCGCCGGAGATGGGCATGACGCTCGGCATCGCCGACCTGCTGGAGTCGCGGCAGGTCCTGGTGCTGGCGACGGGCGCGCGCAAGGCCGCGATCGTGCGTGCGGCGATCGAGGGCCCGGCGACGGCGGACGTGCCCGCGTCGTGGCTGCGGGATCACGCTGTTGTGACGTGGCTGCTGGACCGGGATGCGGCAAGCCGGCTCCGGTTTCGCGCGGAGGGTTAGCGCACGCCAGCGGTGGCGCGCTCGCCGCATATCCGCTGGCGGGCGGCGCGCAGACCGCCGTTGACGACGAGGACGCCGGCGAGGATGAGGGCGAGGCCGGCGAACAGGTTCGGGCCGATGGCTTCGTCCAGCACGATCCAGCCGAGCACCGTCGCGACGATGGGGATGATGTAGCTGACGAGCGACGCCTGGGTCGCCGTGATGCGCTGGATCAGCACGAAGAAGACGATGTAGGCGAGCCCGGACGACAGCAGGCCCAGCGCGAGCGCGGCCAGCAGGGCGCGCACCGGCACGTCGCCCGGCGGCGCGCCGTCGACCGCCGCGGCGAGGACCACGGCGACGACGGCCCCGATGACGAACTGCCCCGCGGCCAGCGACATCGGCGGGCCCTGCGCGTAGCGCCGCGCCACCACCGTCGCGATCGCGTACGAGACGGACGCGCCGAGGACGGCGAACTGGGCGAGCGTGCTGGACTCGGTGACATCGCCGAGGTCCGGCCCGATGACGACGACGGCGCCGACGAAGCCGACGGCCAGACCAACAACGCGCTCCGCGCTCGGCGATTCGGTCGCGAGCGCCCAGGCGAAGATCAGCGTGAACAGCGGCATCGTGCCCACGAGCGTGGCGGCGAGGCTGCTCTCGATCTCCTCCTGGGCGACGGTGATGAGCGAGAAGGGCACGACGTTGTTGAAGAGCGCCATGAAGACGAGCGGCAGCCACGTCGCGCGCGGAGGCGCCCCGCTCTTCGTCAGCAGAACCGCCAGGACGAGCATGCAGGCGGCGACGAGCAGGCGCACGGCGACGAGCGTGAACGCCGGGATGTGCTCGACGGCGACGTCGGTGAAGAGAAACGCCGCGCCCCAGACCAGGCTGAGCAGGAACAGGAGGGCGGCGTCGCGTGGGCTCATGTGGGGAAGGCGTGCTCCTGTCATCATTGTGGACGAGATGCCGCGTCCAAACACGGAGAGCCCCGAATGAACGCACGGATCGCCGGCCTGTACGTGATCGTCGACCCGGCGGCGTGCCGCGGGCGCCGGCCGGCGGACGTCGCGCGGCTGGCGGTCGAGGGCGGCGCCCGCATCGTGCAGTGGCGCGACAAGCAGCGCGACAAGGGCGACCAGCTCGCCGACGCGCGGGCGGTGCTGGAGGCGTGCCAGACCGCCGGCGTGCCGCTGATCGTCAACGACCACGCCGACCTCGCGCTGGCGATCGGCGCCGACGGCGTGCACCTGGGCCAGCACGACCTGCCGATCGCGGCGGTGCGCCCCATCGCCGGCGCTGCGGCGATCATCGGCGTCTCGACGAACAACGCAGCGGAAGCGCGCGCGGCGCAGGCGGCCGGAGCGGACTACGTGGCGGTCGGCTCGATCTTCCCGACGGCGAGCAAGGGCAACACGCGGCCCGCCGACCTGGACCGCGTCCGCGAGGTGCGGGCGGCGGTGCGCGTGCCCGTCGTCGCCATCGGCGGCATCAACGCGTCGAACATCGAGCAGGTGGTGGCGGCGGGCGCGGACGCGGCGGCCGTGCTCAGCGCCGTCTGCGGTGCCGGCGACGTGCGCGCGGCGGCGGCGGAGCTCGCGCGCGCATTCGCCGGGCGTCAGACGGTATAGACCTTCTCGTCGGGCCCGCGGAGCAGCAGCGCCGTGCCGGCGCCCGGCCTCACAAACGGGCCGATGAGGTTGTCCTGCGTCCCTGTCTCGACCTGGGCCGTCGCTCCGCC
>DATMAH010000273.1:0-7638 GCA_035583735.1 Dehalococcoidia bacterium | reverse complement strand
GCCAGTCGGGGTGGACGATCGGTTCGACATCGTCGCGGGCGACGAGGGGGATGATGCGCTCCGCCTCGTAGCCGAGGACGACGATGACGACGCGGGCGCCCGCGTCGCGGAGTTGGCGCACCTCGAATTCGATCAACGTTTCGTCGGCGTCCCACGGCGCGAGCGCGAGCGGCGCGCCGCCGAGGTCCGCCTGCGGGGACGCATCGAGGATTGCGGCGACGTACATCAGCCGGGCAGGAGCAACTCGCCGCGCAGGACGGTGACGGCGTGGCCGCCGATGTGCGCGAGCGGATCGCGCGGCGCGCCGGTGACGCGCGCGTAG
The DNA here is from genome assembly GCA_035583735.1 of Dehalococcoidia bacterium. GTDB lineage: Bacteria > Chloroflexota > Dehalococcoidia > DSTF01 > JACRBR01 > DATMAH01. Next base: position 7,316 of record DATMAH010000273.1, on the reverse strand, counting down.
ACGCGGCCCGGCTGCCCCATCTCCGCGCCCTGCTCGGCGACGTAGGCGATCTCACCGTCGTGCGATGGAAGCAGGCCGCGCTTGCCGATGAGCGCGGCGATGCAGCCGTTCGCGCTGCCGGTGACGGGGTCCTCGTAGATGCCGCCGCCGGGCGCGAAGGCGCGGACGTGCACGTCCACGCCGGGCGCGGCGGCGCCGATGCAGAAGACCGCGACATCGTGTTGCATCAGCGCCAGCATGTCGGGCCGGACGCCCATCATGGCGTCGAGCGAGACGAGCTGGACGAGCAGCCACTCGATGCCGGTGGAGACGTACTCCATGTGCGCGATGTCGGCCGGCGAGACGCCCAGCGCGGCTGCGATCACGTCGAGGCCGACGCCGGCGGCGCGGAACGACGGGCGGGCCTGCGTCATCGTGTAGCGCGGCGGCGCGCCCTCGACGGCGACGGGAATGACGCCCGCGCCGGTTTCGAGGCGGAGTGATTCGCCCTCGCCCGGCTTCACGCGCGCTTCTTCGACGAGGATGTGTGCCGCCGCGATGGTCGGATGGCCGGCGAACGGCAGCTCCTTCGCGGGCGTGAAGATGCGGAGGCGCGCGTGATTCGCCGGGTCGGCTGGCGGGAGCAGGTAGACGGTCTCCGAGAGCTTCTGGTTGAGGGCGATGCGCTGCATCGTCTCCGTGCCGAGGCCTTCGCCGTCGACGACGGCGGCGGGATTTCCCTCGAGCGGGACGCTGGTGAAGGCGTCGACGTGACGGACCGCGCGCCGCATCAGGGCATGGCCGTCGTGATCAGGATCGAGCTGTCGGCGAGGGCCGTCGCCGAGTGCGGCACGTCCTCATCGAACATGACGACGCCGCCCGGGCCGGCGACCTGCTGCGTGCCGTCGGACTCGAAGCGGACGCGGCCGCGCAGCACCTGGACGCTGACGGCGCCGGCGGCCGCGTGCTCGCTGAGCTGCGTGCCGCGGCGGAGGGAGGAGATGGTGGAGCGGAGCGCCCCCTGCTTCACCAGCGTCTTCGCGGCGCGCCCGGAGCTGGACGCGCGCGCCTTTGCGATGAGGGCGGCCTCCTCCGCGCGCAGGTCGAACGCGAGCACCTTGCCCGTTATGCGGTGTGTGCGCTTGTAGGTGTGGCCTGCTCGTGCCATGGGCGGCTCCTTCCCGGGGTCTGGTGAGGCTAGAACGCGCGCCGCAGCGCCCGGAACGTCGCGGCGAGCGCGGTGAGCAGAAGCGTCCATGCGATCGCGTTGGCGACGACGTTGACCGGGTACATCATCCACATGCGCTCGGCGCGGCCTTCCTCGACCACGCGGCCGGCGAGCGTGCGCGTGACGAAGAACTGGACGGCGGCGGTGACGACGAGCGTGCGGAGAAAGCGCTTTCGCATGTCAGAGGGTCTTCTTGTAGATGCGGGTGCGCGCTCCCGGCTTCCACGGCGGGTTGACGCTGCGCTCGTGCGTCCATCCGAGGCGGTCGAACAGGGCGTGGGCCTTGGTGTTGTTCTCGCTGGTGTGCAGCCAGAGGACGCGCTTGCCGAGACGGCGCGCTTCGTCCTGGACGGCTTCGAGGAGGCGCGAGCCGATGCCCGTGCCGCGCAGGCGGGGCGTGACCTCGATGTGTTCGAGATAGGCGTTCTCGCCCGACTGAAACGCAACGGTGTCGTCGTCGGGGGGAGACCAGTCCTGGTCTTCGCGGAAGCTCACGTGCACGACGGCCCAACCGACGGCGCGGCCTCCGTCATCGGCGACGAAGGCGAAGCAGTCTCCGTCGCTGACGGCCGCCTTGAGGTGCTCGAGCCGGGTGCGGTCGCGCTCCGAGAGAAACGCCCGGAGGTCCCGCGCGTCACGCTTGAAGTCGATGGGGCGGATGGTCAGTGCGGTAGCAGTCAAGATGTGTCCCCCGCGGCCAACGCCGCGGCCCCGGCGTGGAGTGCCTGATTTTACCGTTTCGCGGCGCCTGTGAGAAAGCAGGTACCTGCGCCATGGCTGTCCCACGAGATGCGCCGCCCGTACACTCGCCGCAACGTGCGACGGGGGCGAATGTGAAGCGGGGGACATCACGCATGGGTGCGATATCGACTACCGGCCGGCAGGGCGCGCCGCATTCGCTGCCGCAGTACGAGATTCGTGCCGCACCTGGCGAATCACGGCACGCGGCATCGCGCGGAGATCGGCTTCGAGCCGGGAGTGATGGGTGCGCCGCCGGGCGATTTGGACTTCGTGTTGTTCGTGTACGACTGGCAGGAGCGGAGGCGATGACGACGCCGGTCACACACGAAATCGATGATCGCCTGCTGCGGCCGGGCCGACGCGCGGGTCCTCGGCGCCTGCTCGGGCATCACAGACGTCCAGCTCGGCGAGATCGACTATCGACTGGAGCACATGCTCGGACGCAGCGCTGGTAGTCCCTGGAGCTGATTTCGGCGTGGGGGCACTCGCCGGGGGTTCCGGACTATTTGGATTGCCTGCGCGATGTGCGCGGCATCATCCTCCGACTGATGGCGCGGCGTGGAAGGTGGGCGGAGGGCCGTTTCTTCCGGGCAACGCCGTGCTGTGTCAGATGAGGATGATGAGCAGCACGATTAGCAGAATGATGAGGACGAGGCCGCCGACGCCGGTGTAGTACACGAGAGGTCCTCCTTCAGCCGGATCATGGCACGGAGGACGTTGCACCGGCGTCGAGACACCGGCGCTCGCCGTCAAGGGGAGGGCGCAGCACTCAGGCTTCGTCCGCTTCGACGTCGACTTCGGCGAGCGCGGGGGCCGGCGCCACGGCGGGCAGCGCGGCCTCGGCCGCGATGGCGCCGGTCATGGCGGCGATCGCGACCTCGATCTGCGCGTCGTCGGGGTCGCGGGTCGTCATCTTCTGGAGCCAGAGGTTCGGCTTCTGGAGGAAGCGAAGCAGCGGGTGGTTGTCCCACGCCTGGCTCGCTCGCACGAACTCGTACGCGAGCGCGGCGATCACGGGCGTGAGGATGACGCGCTCGGCGATGCGCTCCCAGATCGGCGGTGTGCCGAGCGCGGCGAAGATGCCGAGGGACGCGACGCCGACGGTGAGCAGGAACGCGGTGCCGCAGCGCGGATGTTCGTTGGGGAACGCACGCACGTTGTCGACGGTGAGGGCGCGGCCGTGCTCGTGGGCATGGACGGCGCGGTGCTCGGCGCCGTGGTAGGCGAAGACGCGCTGCACCTCTGGCAGGCGGCCGACGAAGCCGATGTAGCCGAGGAGGAGGCCGATGCGGAGGAGGCCTTCGGCGCCGACTTCGGCAAGACCGCTGCCGGAGGCGCGGCCGACCCAGTTCGTCAGCACGACGGGCCCGCCGATGAAGGCGGCGGCCGCGGCGGTGAGCGTGACGGCGGAGACCGCGACCTCGCCGCGGCTGATCTTCTCGTCCGGCTTGCCCGCGGCGGCGCGCGCCGACCAGTAGAGCGAACGGATGCCGAGCGAGAGCGTGTCGCCGAGGATGAGGATGCCGCGGAGGTACGGCACGCGGCGGAGCGCGGTGGCGCCCGGGCTCGCGGTGACCTCGGACTTCGTGATGATCTGGCCGTCGGGTCCGCGGACGGCAATCGTCATGGTGCGCGGGCCGCGGATCATGACGCCTTCGATGACGGCCTGGCCGCCGAACGGGATCTGCTGCTGCTCGGTCACGGGGTCTGCCTCGCGAGGGCGTGGGTGCGAGGGGAGGATAGCAGAAACGCTACAGCCTCCGGCATCATCATGACGGTGCGGAGTTCTCAAGCGCGGCGAACATCGCCTCGACCTGCGAGAGGTTGGACGGCTGGAACGGCCGCAGCGCCAGCAGCACGGTGTGCTCGGCATCGATGACGAAGATCGCGCGGGACGTGCGGCGCGGATCGCCCTCGTCGACCACGCCGAACTGGCGCGCGACGGCGAGCTCCGTGTCAGACGCGAGCGGGAAGGGGAGGCCGCCGAGCGCTTCGGCGAACTGGCGCTGCGCTTCGGGCGGGTCGGCGCTGACGGCGAGCACGGAGGCCTCCATCTCGGCGAGGGTGCCGTAGGCGTCCTTCAGGAGCGCGACCTCCGTCTCGCATGATGGCGTGCCCGCTTCGTGGAAGAACGCCAGCACGAGGCGGCGGCCGCCCGCGAGCAACGACGAGAGGGTGACATCGCCGTGGGTCGACGGCAGCGTGAAGTCGGAGACGGTGTCGCCGGCCGTGACCTCAGGCATCGCCGCTGAACCCGGTAAGCGGCGTGGGGGGCGCGTCCTTGCCCTGGAGCAGCACCTTGATGCGGCCGAGGCGGCCGGGGTCGATGAGGTCCATGACGACGCGGCGGCGCGCGAAGTACTCCTCCATCGAATCGGGGTGGGTGTCTCGCGCGGCCGCGACCGCCTCGCCGATGCCGAGGCGGACGAGGAAGGACGCCTGGCCGGTGAAGGCGAGGGTGCGCAGGCCGGCGTCCTCGCCGGCGCGGCGAAGGGACGTGAAGTCGACGCTGGCGGTGATGTCCTGCTTGCCGATGCGGACGAACGGGTCGCTCGAGGCGGACTGTGCGTGGAAGCAGAGCAGCGTGCCGTCGCGGCGCCACGGGGCGTAGAGGTCGGCGGCGTCGTAGCCGTAGTCGAAGGTGAGGACAAAGCCGCGGGTGAGCGCCGCCGCCACGTCGCGCATCCAGTCGAGCGCCTCGAGGTTGACCTCGGCGTAGCAGCCCTCGCCGGGGAGCAGACCGAGCGCGTCGAAGTACGACGTGATGCGCGGCGTCGACGGCGGGGCGAGGCGCTCCACGAAGCGGCGGTCCTCGACGCCGACGTAGACCTCGTGCAGGCCGCTGCCGTCGCGGAAGACGCGGTGGACCGGGAATGCGTCGACGAGCTCGTTCGAAAGCACGCAGCCGGTGATCTGACGGGGCAGCGTGTCATGCCACCGCACCGCGGCGCCGGCGCCGGGCTCACGTTCGAGCGTCCGCTGCTGGGCGGCGCGCAGAGCCGGGATCGGCTCGACGATGTGATATCGCAGGGCGGCGGCGAAGTCCGGGTCCTGGCGCAGAGAGCGGCGGATGATGTCGCGGGCGAGGAGGCCGGCGCCGGCGCCCTGCTCGATGACGTCGAACGCGGGCGGCGAGCCGAGCGCGCGCCACATCTCGGCGAGCTGGCGGCCGACGAGGGCGCCGAAGACGGGGTGCACCTCGGGGCTGGTGACGTAGTCACCGCCGCGGCTGGTCGCTTGGGGGCGGGCGGGGTAGTAGCCGTGGCGCTCGTGGTAGAGGGCGGCGGCCATGAACTCGCGGAAGGTGATGGGGCCGGAGGCCGCAATGCGCCGCCGCAGCTCGTCGACGAGGGGCGCCGACTCGGTGATGGCTTCGAACTCGTCGCGGACGTGCGCCATGGGGACATTGTATCGGCGCACGAGCGGGCCGAATTGTGCCTGACGTGTGGCTCGGCGAAGATGCGGCCAAGCTGGCCGGGGAAGCTGGACGGAGGGGCGATGCCGCGCACGGAGCTGAACGGGATCACGATCAACTGGGAGGAGCATGGCTCGCCGTCGGGCACGCCGATCCTGCTGACGCACGCGTTCGCGGCGACGCTGCAGATGTGGGAGCCGCAATTCGAGGCGCTGCGCGACTATCGCGTGGTGGCGTGGGACATGCGCGGGCACGGCGGCACGGACAGTCCGCCTCGGCAGGAGGACTACACCGAGAAGCACACGGTCGCGGATATGCGCGCGCTGCTGGAGCACCTGGGGATCGCGCGCACCGTCGTCGGCGGGCTGTCGCTCGGGGGATATCTCTCGCTGGAGTTCTACGTCGCGCATCCGGAGATGGTGAGCGCGCTGATCCTCTGCAACACCGGGCCGGGCTACCGGAAAGACGAAGCGCGGCAGGGGTGGAACGACTTCGCGATCGGGTATGCGAAGCGGTTCGAGGAGCGGGGGCTGGACGGGCTGGGCCGCGGCATCGAGATCGACCGGACGCGGCAGTACCAGCGGTCGGCGGAGGGGCTGGCGTTCGCGGGCCGGGGGATCCTGACGCAGCGGGACGCGAAGGTGATGGACGTGCTGGAGAAGATCGACGTGCCGGTGCTGCTGGTGTGGGGCGCCGACGACGCGCGCTACCAGTCCGGGATGGAGTACATGGCGTCGAAGATCCGGGGCGCAAAGCTGGTGAAGGTGGAGCAGGCGGGGCACGCCGTGAACCTGTACCAGCCCGAGCAGTTCAACGCCGCCGTGATGGAGTTCCTGCGGGCGCACGGGCTGTAGTGGTCGTTGGTCGTTGGGCGTTCGGCCGTACGCGGGTGACGCGGCCGGCGGCATCGCGTGTGTGCGACGTGTGAGGGCGCGCGGCGGCGCGCGCGGACGTGCGTCTGCGCATGACGAGGCCGAGAACAGGACGAGGACTACGCCGCCTTCTGGCGGTAGACGGACTGGATGAGCTTCCCGAGCGCGCCGCCGGGGTGATGTTCGAAGTCGGCCGGGCCGTAGCCGCGGTGCTGGGCGACGGCGAGCGCGAGGGCATCGCCGATCGCCATGGCGGCGACGGCGCTGGCCGTCGGGGCGAGGCTGATGGGGTCTTCGCTCGAGCGTTCGCCCGGGGTGATGACGACGTTCGCCACGAGCGACAGGGTCGAGCGTGGATTGTCCGTGATGGCGATGACGGGCATCTCGAAGCGCTTGAGCATGGGCAGGATGGCGATGATCTCGGGGTTCTCGCCGCTGTGCGAGACGGCGAGGACGACGTCGCCACGCCGCGCGCCGCCGATGTCGCCGTGGACGGCGTCGTTGGCGTTGAGGAAGGCGGCGGGGGTGCCGGTGGAGGAGAGCATGGCGGCGATCTTCGCGGCGACGTGGCCGGACTTGCCGACGCCCGTGACGATGACCTGGCCGTCGCAGCGGGCGATGACCTCCACCGCCTCGATGAACTCCGTGCCGAGCGTGGCGGCGGCTTCGTCGAGGGCGCGCGCCTCGTTGCGGATGATCTCGCGCCCGAGGCGAAGGTGATTGTCGCGGTCTCTATCGAACGTCATGGCTGGAGACCTCCTCCATACACCGCTCTACCTCATCCAGTGTCGGCATCGAGGGCTCCGCCCCGTGGCGGGTGCAGGCGAGGGCGCCGGCTGCCGCGGCGAATCGGGCCGCGTCCGCCAGCTCCCGCCCGTCCGCGAGCGCGACGGCGAGCGCGGCGCAGAAGGCGTCGCCGGCGCCCGTCGTGTCCGCCGCTTCGACGCGCGGCGCCGGGACGTAGCCCCGGCTGGCGCCGCTGACGTAGGCTCCGCGCTCCCCCAGCGTGATGATGACGGCGCGGCGTCCGTCGCCGGCGAGCGCGGCAGCGGCCTGCTCGACCTCGGCGTGCGCGTCCGGG
>DATMAH010000272.1:0-5092 GCA_035583735.1 Dehalococcoidia bacterium | reverse complement strand
TCGGGGCGCGGGCGCTGGCGCTTCGCCGCAGGCCGGGCGCCGCCTTATACTTGACGCCACGTTCGGGAATCGCGCTGCACGGGAACGAGGACATGCATGGACTCCACTCACCGCGGGCCGCTCGCCGGCGTCAAGGTGCTCGAGTTCTCCGAGATCATCGCCGCGCCCTTCGGCGGCCTCCTCCTCTCCGATATGGGCGCGGACGTCATCAAGGTGGAGCCACCGGCCGGCGACCCGTGGCGCGGGTTCCAGCCGCTGGGCCTGCGGGAGGGCCGCGGCTACATCTCACTCAACCGCGGCAAGCGCGGCATCATGCTGGACCTCAACACCGACGACGGCCGCGAGGTCATCCACCGGCTCGCCGCGCGCTCCGACGTCGTCATCATCAACTACCGCCCCGACGTGGCGGCGAAGTTGCGGATCGATTACGCGACGCTCTCCGCCGGTAACCCTCGCCTCATCTATTGCGATAACACCGCCTTCGGCCGGAAAGGCCCGTACGCCCACCGTCCGGGCTACGACCTCATCGCCCAGGCGATCACCGGGCTCATGTCGGTGGAAGGGCGCCAGGAACCGGACGGCGCCCCGCTGATGAACGGCCTGCCCTCGGCGGACCTCTCGACCGGCATCGCCATCGCCTGGGGCGTCTGCGCCGCCCTCTACGCCCGGGAGCGCACGGGGCGCGGCCAGTACATCAGCACCACCCTGATGGCCAGCGCGCTGCAGTTGCAGAACACGCGCTTCATGTCCATCGAGGCGACCGACGCCGAGCAGCGCGCCGCCGCGCTCGCGAAGATCAACGAGCTCCGCCGCAGCGGGGCGAGTTACCAGCAGCAGCGGGATGTGGTGCTGGGCATTCGCCCGGCGATCGGCAACATCTACTACCGCTGTTACAAGACCGCCGATGGATTCATCGCCGTCGGCTGCCTCAGCACGCCACTGCGCCAGAAGCTGCTCGCGGCGATCGGCATGGAGGACTGGCGCATCGGCAAGCGCCCCGACGAGGTCGACGTCACCGACCCGGCGGTGCGCGACTACGCCGACGGCCTGATCAAGCAGGCGCAGGCGATCTTCGCTTCAAAGACGACGGACGAGTGGCTCCGTATCCTTGACGAAGCCGGTGTGCCTGCGGGGCCCCTTCGATTCACGGAGGAGCTGCTTGACGACCCGCAGGTGCTGGAGAACGAGTTCGTCGCATCGTTCGACCACCCGCTGCTGGGGCCGGTCCGCGCCGCAGGCCCCATGATCCAGATGTCCGAGACGCCACTCGAAGTGCAGGGGCCATCGCCGACGCTCGGCGAGCACACCGAGGAGATCCTCCGCGGCCTGGGCTACGACGACGCCCGCATCGCCGCCATGCGCGAGGCGGGCGTCCTGGGGGCAGGGGTCGGCTGACGCGGGCTGGTCTGCGTTGCGGAGGTTCAGCTTCAGCCGGCCGGATAACCGGCGCAGCCCGGCTGCATCCGTAACGCAACATTGACAGCGGTTCCCTTGACACCTTTATGTCGCGGTGCTAGCTTCACGATTGCTTCCCGCTCAACTCCGGCGGCGCTGGGTGGCGAGCCGCCGGCAGTTTCTACTCGAGGCCAGAATCGAACATGCCGGGCGCGGCACGCCCGTCCGGCGAACGCGATCCAGCGCAACGCGCTCCCCGCCGGCGCCGGATCGCTCAAGCACTTCCCCGCGCGCAACGCGCCGGCCCGCCTCGGCGTTGAAGCGAGAGGGATCGCGCGCGAGACGCGCTCTCAGCCGGCGCCCGCCCCCGGCCCAGGACACGGAAGCCTCCCGCACGGAGCGGGGTGCAGCAGCAACAAGGAAAGAGTTAGGGGGTAGGCCATCGTGGTCAACAACGCAATCCTGTCGGCAGTGACGTGGGTCGCTGCGCTCCGCGACGCCGTCGCAGGCCGCATCTCGGAGGAGTCCGGCCAGGGGATCCTGGAGTACGCCGTGCTCGTCGGCGGCATCGTCATTCTCGCGGCCGCGGTGTTCCTGTTCACGCCGCTCGACTTCGAGTCGTTCCGCAACACGATCCAGGACTGCCTCTACTTCGGCGAAGGCGGGGAGTGCGGCGGATAACGCTCACGAATCACGCGTGGCGGGAGTGATCCTACTCCCGCCACGCCTGTCTCACACCATGCCACCTCATGCATCGGAACGCGGCCAGGGCATCGTCGAGTTCGCGGTCGTCTTTCCGATCTTCGCGCTCTTCATCTTCGTGATGATCGACGGCGGCCTGCTCATGGGCCGCAACAACGTCGTGCACCACTCCGCGCGGGAGGGCGCCCGCGTGGCCGCCACGGGCGCGGACGAGGACGCCATCCGCGACCGCGTCATCGATCAGTCACAGGGGCTCCTCAGCGACGCGGCCGGCTGCGAAGCGGTGGCGGACGACGATGCGGACATGATCTGCGTGCAGTGGCTCGACGTGTTCGACGATGCCGCCGGGGATCTGCGCGAGGCGGGCCAGGTCGGCTCCGCGATTCGCGTCCGCGTCCGCTACAAGTACGACCTGCTGACGCCGCTGCCGCCGCCGCTGGACCAGGGGTTCACCGTGGAGAGCTGCGCCCTCACGCGGCTGGAACGTCCCAACCTGGGCGTCCCGGCCTCCCTCACGGCGCCGCCGGGTGAATGCTGATGCGGACCCCTGCGCGTGGCGCCGTCAGATCCTCCGAGCGCGGGCAGGTGCTGGTGCTGTTCGTCGTCCTCTTCACCGTCGTCCTGGCCTTCGCCGCATACGCGATTGACCAGGGCCTCTGGTACGGCAAGCGCAACCTGGCGCAAAAGAGCGCGGACCTCGCCACGCGATCGGCGGCGATCGCCCTGTTCGACGACAACGAGGACCCGTTCGACCTTGCCGAGCTCGTCGCGGAAGAGAACGGCGCCGAAGACATCGCCGTCTTCGGCGGCGACTGCCCGGACGGTTCGACCGGCGTGCGCGTCGACGTCGAGTCGCCGACGCGTTCGCTGTTCTCGGTGTTCCACGGCATCACCGGCATCGAGATCGGCGCGCGCTCGACGGCCTGCGCCGGCACGACGACGGCCGTCGACCTGATCGGCGACATCCAGGGCATCTCGCTGCTGCTGCGCGCCAGCGACGGCGGCCCTCGCTCCTGCTTCTCGGGCGGAGACCTCCGCCTGGGGCGCGAGTGCGTGGTCTACCGCTCACTCAACTTCAACGCGCCGGGCAACGTGGAACGGCTGATCTTCCGCCCGGGGCCGGACGATTGCCGCGGCCCCGGCGCCCCCAACAACTCGTCGTTCGACGCGACGGTCGAGTTCACGTGCAAGGTGAACACCGGCGGCTGCGGCGGCGGCAACCCGCTGCGCGGCATCGAGTGCGTCCGCACGCACAACATCGGCTCGGTCTCCGCGCAGCGCACCGTGCTCGGCCGCATCGATGCGCGCCTGGGCCTGGGCGCGGCCTGCACGAGCTTTCAGGACAGCCTCGGAAACGCGGACGGGTTCGCCGATAACGCGCCGCTGCCCCAGGCCATCCCGGGCGGCAGTTCCTCGGTGACGGACCACGTCTACGTGCAGAACGGCTGCCTCAACAATCCCCGCGTCGCCCTTGTGCCCATCGTCGCGAACGGGAATGGAGGCACGGCGGGCGTTACGGGGCTCGCTGCCGTATACATAACCGGCTGCTACGACGAGGCCAGCCCGCTCAACGAGAGCCTCCCCAGCGGCCAGCGCGAGTCTGAGACGCGCACGTGCGACCTGCCTCCCGGCGGCTTCCTCGGCGATATCGCGCTCAGCCGCATGGAGCTGCGTGGCATTCCCATCCGCCTCTACATGCCCGCGGAGGCGGTGGGCGACCTCGCTGATATAGACGAGCCGAATCTACCGTTGACCATACAGACAGTGCAGTAAGGACAGCACCATGGCACGATCCATCACCCAGGCAGGACCGGAGCGCGCGAACAGGCTGATGTTCGCCGGCGCCGTCGGTCTCGCGCTGCTCGCGGCGATCTTCGTCTTCCTCGCGCTCGCCAACATCGGCGGCGGCGACGACGACGGCGGCGGCTTCTCGGCGGCCGGCGGCGACGTGGGCGTCGTCGTCGCGGCCCAGCGCATCGAGCCGGGCACCCGCATCTCGGCCGACATGCTTGACATCGCCACCGTGCCGGGCAGCAGCGTCATCGAAGGCGCGCTCGCCGAGACGACGGGCCTCGAGGGCCTCGTCGCCCGCGTGCCCATCGAGCGGGGTGAGCAGATCACCGCGTCGAAGGTCGGTGGCGACAGCGAGGACGACGGCGCCGCCGCCGTCGTGCCGCCCGGCTACCGCGCCATGGCGGTGGAGGTCCAGGAGAGCACGAGCGTCGGCGGCCTCATCGTCCCCGGTGACCGTGTCGATGTCGTCGCCGTGATCGAAGAAGAAGAGACAGGCGTCAAGCGCGGCGTCACGTTGCTCCAGAACGTCGAGGTGCTGGCCGTGGCGCAGACGGCGCTCAAGCCCGTCACCCGGCTCGACCGCGACGGCAACCCGATCGAGACCGATACGGCAGATGGCGTGCTGGCCGAGCGTCCAGACGACACGGAGGCCAACGAGGATGCGCGCACCGTCACGCTGGCGATCCTCCCGGAGGACGCGCCGCTGCTGGCGCTGGCGCAGGAGGATGGCACGATCTTCCTCGCGCTGCGGGGGCCCGGCGACGACGCGGAAGTCCCGGGCATCTCGCGCTTTATCGGCGACAGCTTCGGCGCGTCCGGCGCGGCGTCCGATTCGGACACAGGCGAATAAGGCGGCAGGTGGGTAACACGCAGGGAGTGTGAGGAAGCAGGGATACCGTGGCTAAGACTCCGTCGGCGCTCATCGTCGACTCCGACATCCAGGGCAGGTACGAGGCGAAGCAGGTGATCAAGGCGTCCGGGCTCACCGTCGCCGGCGAGTGCGGCTTCGGCATGGAGGCGGTCTCGACGGCGACGGACGTCAAGCCGGACGTCATCTTCCTCGCCGCCAACGAGCCGCTCGAGCGGCCGCTGCAGACGGTCGAGACGCTGCAGAGCCTGCTGCCCGAGACGCCGATCATCGTCTACTCCGACTCTCGCGAGCTGGACACGATCCGCAAGGCGATGATGGCGGGCGCACGCG
>DATMAH010000271.1:0-3054 GCA_035583735.1 Dehalococcoidia bacterium | reverse complement strand
GGCAGGCTGTCAGCTGTCAGCTATCAGCTATCGGCTATCAGCTATCAGCTATCAGCTATCAGACACGCAGCCCTCAGGGTGAGCCGTCGCCACACAGAGCTCTCCCATCTCTAACCACATAGCGCGCGCCGCCCGCGCGATGCTCGTACAGGCGCCGCGCCGCCCGCGCGCGCCGCCCGCGCGATGCTCCTGCTCAGGACGTATCGCCGCACCCCTCGGCAGCCCGCGCGATGTGCGTACGCGCGGCATGCAGCCAGCACGCCTCGGCAGGCCAACGCAGCGCGGGCGTTCAACCCGCGCGATGTCCGTACATGCGCCGCGCTCGTACGCAGGACCGGCCGCGCCCGCCCGGTTACGGCGGCGGCGGCGCGGGCGGCTCACACGGGATGAACACCTGCAGCCCGACCATGTCATCCCAGCCGAAGTGGAACTCCACCTCGCGCGTCGTACCGCCCTGCGTGGCCTCGCCGCGCCAGGTGTACGCGTCGTCGATGGTGCCGATGGTCCGCCCGTTGTACACCCATGTCCACGGCAGTGGCCCCTCGAGCAGGATTTCGCGCACGAAGTCGAACGTTGGGTCCGGGGCCGCGGCCGACAGGTACGCCTCGCACGTCTCGCTGGTGTAGAACGCCGTCGCCGACGGGTGGAGATGTTCGATGAGGCTGGCGTTGTCTCCGCTGCGGCGCCACGCCGCGAACTCGGGCAGCGCCGCACGGATGCGGTCAGCCGTCTCGTCGCCCTGCGTCCCTCCGTCGAAGCGCGACCACGAGATCGCGTACTGCATGCGGCGCGGCAGGTCGCCCAGGACGTCGATGGCGAAGGTGTCCGGCGTAAACGGCGTGTCGACCTGGTGCACGTTCGCGGAGAAGTCGTAGTACGTGCCCGCGCCCACGGTCTCCGCCGGCACTGCGAAGATCGCGGTCCGGCCTCCGGCGGCGAAGCGCGCGTTCGTGTATGGCGGCTGCTGAGGCTGGAACTGGAAGCTCTGCCCGTCGAACGCGCGGCCCTCGAAAGACCAGCGCGCAGTCCCGATGGCCAGCACGCGCCAGTGGGAGCTGGTGCCGGTCAGCGGGTCGTACGGCACGCCCGGGCTGGCCTGCCGGAAATACATGGCGCCGGGGTCCTCGAGCAGGAAGTTGATGCTGTAGTCCTGCTCCGGCACGCGCTCGTCCACGCCCACGCCCAGCGACGCGATGCCGATGACGTACTCGCCGGGCGGCGGGGTGCCGCTTGCGCCGGGCGGACAGTAGACCTCCATGCCGTTGTTCCGCGCGTCGCAGGCCAGCAGCGCCATGTCGTCTTCGTCCAGGTAGCCGGTGAAGGCGATACCGCCGAGGAGGTTGGCGAAGGCGCCGGCCGCGTACGGCGCGTCCTCGGTGTAGGCCGTAAACGCGTCGTCCTCGGGATCCGGCACGTAAGCGGCGGAGAGCTGGAAGCCCTCGATGCGCGGCGTGAACCAGGCGATGTCGCCGCGGCTTTCGTCCGGCAGGAAGGCGAAGAGGTCCTCCGCCACAGGCTCATCGGCCGGCTCGGTGGGCGCGCCCGCCTGCGTCGGCGAGACCGCGGCGCCCGTGCCGTCGTCCCCGTCGCCGTCACCGCGGAGGAGGAAGATGGCGACCAGCACGATGGCGACGGCAGCGATGCCTCCCGCGGCCGCCATCGCGAGGACCCTGTTGCGGATCAGCTCCTGCAGGCAGCCGGGCGCGGCCGCGTCGATGGAGAATGGCCCGAGGGCGTCGTACACGCGCAGCGCCTCCGCGGAGGAGATGCGGCGCCGCGGCACCAGCGCAACGGCGCCGGAGGCAGCGTCCGAGAACTGTGCGCCGGCGCCGCCGCGGATCACCTCGACGAGGTCGGCGTCCGTCAGGCGGACGGGCGTTGGCGACGCAGCGGCGGCCGCGCCGATGACGTCGATCGTCCGCGGGTCGATGCCGGCGAACGTTGACGTATCGGGCGGCGCCGCGGCGCCGAACTCGTCGCCCCAGTTGATCATGAGGGCGTCGTGCGGCACGTCTTCGCCGGTGATCTCCTTTGCCACGTCGCGGAGCTGGCGCAGCGTGTCCTCGAGCGCCTTCACGGTGGGGTCGAGGCCGCCGTTGGGCACGTCCGGCGCGATGGCGGCGAACTCGTCGCGGGCTTTGGCGATGTGGCGGTAGATGGTCGCGAGCTTGGCGAAGTTCCGCTCCTGGCGGAGCTGCTCGATGAGGGTGGGCTTCGGCATGGGTGGCATCCTCTCCACACTGGGCCGGGGGGGCCCGGTTGGGCGCGAGCATGCACGGCCAGCGGGGTGGCTGTCAAACGGGGGAATGGACCATGCCGACGGCGGTGCGGCCGAGTCTATCGGTCGATGAATTGTGCATTTGGGGTTCCTATGCCATTGCGGCACGGATCGCCTTGCGGGCGGGCCCGTAGTGCCATCATAATGCTGGCAGAACATAGGCAAAACGCCGGAGGAGCAATGGCGACTGAGCTGCGCACCGACTCCGTCTTCGAAGCCCTCCGCCAGCCGCTCGCGCTGGTCGAGTCCGAAGAGCGCCGCCGGGCCATCGAGACGTACATCGAGGCCGCGCGCGTGCCGCTGGAGCGCGCGGTGTTCGACCTGATGTCGCAGCTCGCGATGGCGGTGGACGAGCGCGTGGGCGAGCAGTACCGCGTCCGGCTGGCGTACCGCCCGGACGGGCTGGCCGTCGAAGTCGACGAGCGTGCCGGCAACGGCGAAGAGGCGCGCTGGGCGGCGATGGAGGGGGACGTCGAGAAGATCACCATCCGCATCCCGGCGGAGTTGAAGGACCTGGCGCAGCAGGCCGCGTCGAGCGCCGGCACGTCCGCGAACACCTGGTTCGTGAAGGCGCTGGCGCGCGCGGTGCGCAACATCGACGTGCAGGCGGCGCCGCCGCCACGCGGCTGGGAGGAGCGCCCGCGCGGTCCCGGACGCGGCTCACGCCTCAGCGGCTGGGTCGGCGGGGACGACGAATAGCGACGTTCGCCCCGGCCGGGGCGAGAGGAGGAGATCATGCTGTTCTACGAATTGCTGGTGGAGGCCCGCTCGCGAGA
>DATMAH010000270.1:0-2733 GCA_035583735.1 Dehalococcoidia bacterium | reverse complement strand
AGCGTGCGCGCAAGGAACGGGCGGCAGCGGGCGACCTCCGCGGGCGCGGGCGGCCGGTTGCGGCCCTGCGCATCGAGCGGGTTGCAGAGCACGGCGTTGGTGATGAACGCGTGGGCACGCGGGATGCCGGCCAGCGCGAGGAACGCGGCGAAGCGCTTGCCGGACTCATCGCGCGTCAGCGGCACGCCGGTGACGGCGCCGCCGCGTCGGCCCACCGCCTCCGCGACGAACAGCACACGCGCGTCGAGGGGCCCGTTCGCGCCGCCCAGCACGTGCGCGTGGCCGACGCGGTCGCAGGCGACACACGCGCGCACATCGCCCACGAGGCGCGCGTAATCACTGGCCGCGTGTCCATTCGGGCCATCCACGCGCGCAGTGTAGGACCTTTGGGGGCTTGTAAGCGGTGCGCAATGATCATAGGATCGCGATACACCCGGCGGAGGCGCGGCATGCGGCCTATTCCCCAGTACGACGCGAAGGCCTGGCTATTGAAGGCGATGCGCGAGACGGCGCGCGCGATGGAAGCGATCATCTGGGAGGCGGACGAGGCGGACCTCGAGCGCGCCAGCAATGACGACGAATGGTCGGCGAAGCAGCAACTGAGCCACATGTGCGAGATGGAGCGCCGGTACATCGGCTGGCTCGAATGCATCGCGCGCGAGGACGACGCACGGCTCAAGCCGTTCGACGGTGATTCGATCGAGCCGGAGGTGCCGCTGGACCGCGTCGGCGTGTACGAGCTGATGGAGGAGTTCGGGGCGCTCCGCCAGCAGTGCGTCTACCTGCTGTGGTCGCTCGACGAATACGACTGGGAGCGGACGGGCGAGCACCCCTACCTCGGCCCGCGCAGCATCCTCGACATCGCGCGCGAGATGAACGAGCACGACCTGGCGCACCTGTGGCAGTTGCGCCGCACGTGCGACCACTTCTCCGCCGTCTCGGCGTAGACCGGCCCGTCCGGCGGCGCAGGCCCTGCTGCTAAACTGGCGCCCGGAGGTCGACGTTGCCCACGCATCCGATCCGCGTCGCCGGCGACCCGGTGCTGCGAGAGAAGGCGAAGAAGGTCCGCAAGATCGACGAGTCGGTCCAGAAGCTGATCGACGACATGGTCGAGACGATGCACCTGGCGCGGGGCGTCGGGCTGGCGGCGCCGCAGATCGGCGTGTCGCTGCGCGTCGTCGTCATCGAGACGCCGGACGACGGGCTGATGGCGCTGATCAACCCCGAAGTGGTGAAGAAGTCCGGCGAGCGGCGCGTCAACGAGGGCTGCCTCTCCGTCCCCGGCTACCAGGCGGAGATCACGCGGTCGAAGAACGTGACCGTGAAGGCGCTGAACCGTGAGGGCAAAGAGGTCCGCATCAAGGCGTCGGAGACGCTGCTCGCGCAGGCCCTGGAGCACGAGATCGACCACATCAACGGCATCCTCTACATCGACTACCTGACGGGCGAGGACCAGCTCATGCCGGTGCGGCCCTCGATCGACGACACGGAGCCACAGACCGCCGAGGTCGCGGCGGGCTGACGCCCGCCATGCGCGCCGGCAGATGAGCGCCCATCGATTCGAGCCGCCACCGGAGCTGCGTCCACTCATCGCGCGCGTGGACGCGGTGGCGCGCGAGTCGGGCATGAGCGTCTACGCGGTGGGCGGCACCGTGCGCGACATCCTGCTCGGCCGGAGGCTGCGCGACCTCGACGTGGCGGTCTCGGGCGACGCGCTGTCGTTCGCGCGGCGACTTGCCAGCAGCCTGGACGCTCACTTCGTCGAGCTGGACGACGAGAACGGCGTCGCGCGCATCGTGCTGCCGCATGCGGATGCCCCGCTCCATCACATCGACGTCGCCGCGCTGCGCGGGACGCTGGAAGACGACCTGCGGCGGCGAGACTTCACCATCGACGCGATGGCCGCGCCGCTCACGGGCGGCGAGCTCCTCGATCCGATGCGCGGCGCCGACGACCTCTCCGCTGGCGGGGTGCGAATGACGTCAGCGGCGGCCTTCGAGGCCGACCCCCTGCGGCTGCTGCGCGGCGCGCGCGTGGCGTGCGAGCTGCGGTTCGAGGTCGAGCCCGAAACGGCGCACGAGGTCCGGCGTCGCGCCGCTGACCTGCGAGCGAGCGCGGCAGAGCGGCAGCGCGACGAGCTGGCGCACATGCTCGCGCTGCCGGACGCGCACGGCGGGTTGCGGCTGCTCGACAGGCTCGGCCTGCTCGACGTGCTGCTGCCGGAGCTGGCGACGGGCCGCGGCGTCTCGCAGCCACCCGACTACCACGCCTTCGACGTCTTCGAGCACAACATGCGGGCGGTGGAGGCGATGGACCTCATCCTCGACGGCGCTGATCCGGCGCGGGCCTGGATCCCCGACACCGTCTGGGGCGCCTTCCGCGGGCGCGAGGAGGAGCTGCGCGCGTATCTCGGCGAAGAGCTGAGCGAGGGACGGCGGCGGGCCGCCCTCCTCAAGCTGGCGTCGCTGCTGCATGATGCCGGCAAGCCGGCGACGCGCACCGTCGACGCGGACGGCCGCATCCGCTTCTTCGGGCACGCCGACGCGGGCGCGCGCACCGCGCGGGCCGTGATGCGGCGGCTGCGCTTCTCCGCGCGCGAGGTGGAGTTCGTGGGGGTGCTGGTGGAGCAGCACCTGCGGCCGGTGCAGCTCGCCCAGGTCGGCCAGGCGCCGTCGAAGCGGGCGCTCTACCGCTTCGCGCGGGCGCTGGGCGATGCGCTGCCGGCGGTGCTGC
>DATMAH010000269.1:0-4623 GCA_035583735.1 Dehalococcoidia bacterium | reverse complement strand
GTGCCGCGCGGCGCCCTCGCGGCCCAGCGCGCGCAGCGCCTCCCACGTCATCACGCCCGCGCCCGCGACGGCGGCCGCGCCGGGCGCGATCACGACGATGTGCTCGAGCTGCGGCATCGAGGGGCGCGCGGCGAGCGCCTTCTCGAGCTGCGCGGCGTCCTCGACGATCAGCGTGCGGGCGCCGGCGTCGTTGACGACGTAGGCGATGAGGTCCGGCGGGTACGTCGGGTAGATCGGGACGGTGACGCCGCCCGCGCTGAAGATGGCGAAGTCGGTCTGGACCCACTCGGCGCGGCTCTGCGACAGCAGCGCCACGGTGTCGCCCGGCTGGCGCCCGAGCGCCACGAGGCCCAGCGCGACCTCCCGGACGATGGCGCCCACCTCGCGCCAGGTCAGCGTCACCCACGCGCCGTCGCGCTTGAGCATCTGCGCCGGGCGGTCGCCGCTCGTCTCGACGCGACGCCAGAACAGCTTCGCCAGCGTGTCGACCGTCATGCGCGTCCTCCGCGGAGCCGGTGGCTCGGCGCCGTGAATGTCAACGTTCTCGGACAGTTGCCAGACAGTAACATCCGGTCCATGACGCGACGCGAAAATTATCTTGCCCCGCATAACGCATCGCGTTATCCTCCCCGGCGAGGAACCACACGATGCCAGGACACCACCGGAGACGCCGGTCGGGCGCGCGACCCCCGGCCGCTGCTGAGGAGAGGGCCATGAGCGACACGAAGACGGGTCAGGACAAGCAGACGTTCGCGAACGGAGCGGGCAAGGCCATCGAGACCGCGACGCTGTGGGCCGAGACGAACCAGCGCGTCCTGCGCGAGCTGGCGGAGCTGTCGACGACGACCGCGAAGGAGGGCGTCCGCCTCTACGGCGAGCTCCAGCAGAACGCGCTCGAGGCGCTCACCGAGGCGCAGTCCGCAGCGCTGCGCTGGCAGGCTGGCTGGCAGGAGGGCGCGCGCGACCCGCTGGCGTGGTACCACCGAGCGCTGACCGAGAGCGTCGACGGCGCGCGCAAGCTGTTCCGCCTCGCCGAGGGCAACGCGCAGGCCGTGACGCGCACGGCCGAGCGGCTGCAGGGCAGCGCGGAGCAGACGGGGAAGGGCATCCAGGAGGCGCTGTCCGCGACGATGGCGCGGATGAAGGCGGTGTACGGCGCCTAGCGCGCCGGCTCCTTGCCGTCGGCCTTGCGCCGCTGGAGCCGCTCCTCGAGCGAGCGGAGCCGGTCGCGCAAGGCCGCAACCTCCTCGCGCAGCCGCTCGGCCTCGCTCTCGCCGCCGCCGCGCCGGGGCTCCGTCCCCGCCGGCGGCGCCACCCCCCACCCCGCGCGCGACGACCACTCGCGGAAGAAGCGCTCCATGTCGCGCTGGCTCGAGATGACGCCCTCGAGGCTCGAGCGGATCGACCGGTGGAAGAAGTCCTGCCAGGCCTCGCCGTGCTTGATGAGCTGGTGGAGGAACGCCGACGGCAGCCCGGCCCGGCGGTGGCGCTCGTTCTCGAGGATGATCTGCGTGAGCGTGACGGAGGTGAGGTCCTCGCCGGTGGCCGCGTCGACGACCGCGATCTCGCGGCCGCCGCGGATCATCTCCTCGATCTCCTCGAGGGTGACGTACCGGCTCTCCTGCGTATCGTAGAGCTTGCGGTTGGAGTACCGCTTGATCACGTACGCCATGGTGCGGCGGAGTCTAACACCGCGCGTCAAGCCTCACAAGGAGGCGCGTGCTAGACTGGCGCCTCGCACGTCGGAGGAGGCACGACGATGAAGCTGAAGGACCGCACCGCCCTGGTCACGGGGGGCTCGCGCGGGATCGGGCGCGCGGTCGCCCTCGCGCTCGCCGAGGAAGGCGCCGACGTCGCCGTGAACTACGTCTCCAACGAGGCGGCCGCGCGCGACGTGGTCGAGCACATCCGCAAGATGGGGCGGCGAGCGATCGCCGCGCAGGCCGACGTCGCCGACTACCCCGACACGTTCCGCATGGCGCAGGACGTCCTGCGCGAGTTCGGACACCTCGACATCCTGGTGAACAACGCCGGCATCAACTCCGACAAGACCTTCGTCAAGATGGACCACGCCTCCTGGCGGAAGGTGCTCGCGATCAACCTGGACGGCGTGTTCAACTGCACGAAGGTCTTCGTCGATCAGATGATCAAGCAGGGCTACGGGCGCGTCGTCAACATGACCTCGGTCATCGGCCAGATCGGCAACTTCGGCCAGGCCAACTACGCCGCCTCGAAGGCGGGCGTGGCCGCGTTCACGAAGTCGCTCGCCAAGGAGCTGGCCGGCAAGGGCATCACGGTCAACGCCGTGGCGCCGGGCTTCATCGAGACCGAGATGATCCACGGCATTCCCGAGAAGGTCCGCAACCGCCTGCTCGACCAGATCCCGCTGCACCGGTTCGGCACCGCCGAGGAGGTCGCCCGCGCGGTCGTCTTCATCGTCTCCGCGGACGGGGACTACATCACCGGCGCCGAGCTGTCCATCAACGGCGGCCTGCTGATGTGACGGCGGCGCCGCGGCGAGGCCGCGGCGCCCCGCGTCGTGATGGCAGCCGCGATGCATCGCGGGACGGCCATGATGACGATCGTGAGCACGATCAGGCTGCGACAGGGCGCGGAGCCCGACTGGGACGCCGCGATGCGCGACCGCCTGGCCGCGGCGCGGCGGCAGCCGGGCTGGATCGCCGCCCAGATCCTCGTCCCCCTCGGCGCGCCCGACACGCGCGTGATCGTCGGCACGTGGGAGACGCGGGCGGACTGGGAGGCGTGGCACAACGACCCGGCGTTCGCCGAGACGCGGCGGCGGCTGGCGGGGCTGGAAGCGGAGCCGGCGCGGGACGCGTGGCACGAGACGATCGTGCACACGCGGCGGGACGACGCGGCCGAGCGCCGCGCGGCGTGAGGCTCAGGGCCGGCGGCCGAGCCCCTGCGAGAGCATCCGCAGCGACACCGCGGACCAGAAGCTGAGCGCGTGGGTCGCCCACGCCCACGGCTGCAGGGCGAGCGTGGCGAGCGCCGGCGGCGGCGCCTCCGCGGGCCGGTCGTAGACGATCTCCGTGCGGGAGGGCATCACCCACGCCTCCCCGGAGAGCACCTCCTCGCCGCGCTGGTTGACGCAGACGGTGCGCAGGCGGATGCGGTTGCGCTCCGGCAGCACCTCGGTGACCTCGACCCGCGCGGTGATCGTGTCGCCGGCCTTCACGGGCTTCGTGAACTTGAGCGACTGCGAGAGATAGATCGCGCCCGGCCCCGGCAGCCGGGTCCCGATGACGGCGGAGATCAGCCCCGCGGTGAAGATGCCGGGCGCGATCGGCTCGCGGAACGGCGTCGACGCGGCGTAGACCGCGTCGCTGTGCACGGGGTTGTAGTCGCCCACCGCGCCGACGAAGGCCGCGACGTCGGCGTCCTCGACCACGCGCGTCAGCTCCGCGCGGTCGCCGGGCGCCAGCTGAGCGATCGTCTTGCCGATCATGCCTTCGCCGGGTCCTCCGCCGCGCGCCGCAGCGCCGACACGCCGTCGTCGACGCGCTCGAGCCGGCGCAGCACCGCCTCCACCGCCTCCTCCACGCGCTCCAGCCGCTCCTCCAGCTCGACGATCTGCTTCGCCACCGAGGTGAGCTGGGCGCGCGACGGCAGGTTCAGCGCCTGCAGCCCCTGCTCCACCGCCGGCTCGGCGGCGCGCCGCACCGGCGCCTGCGCCGCCAGCCACTGGTCGAGCGTGCGGCCCATCCACTGCGCGAAGGCCTCTGTCGACATGACCTGGGCGAGGACCCGTGACCACGCCTCGACCCACTGGTCCAGGAGCTGCCGCCACTGCGTCATCGCGTCCGGCGAGGCCGGCGCCTGCGCGAGGAGCCGCGCCCACGCCTCCAGCTGCTGGTCCAGCACCGGACGCCAGACCGCGAACGGGTCCGACGGCGGCGGCGCGTGGCTCACCAGGCGCGTCCACGCCTGCGTCGACTCCTCGAGGGACCGGCGCCAGAGATCGAAGATCTGCGTCGTGCTGTCCGTCATCGGTCTCGCTCCCATGCTATCCGGCATGACACCTCGCGCCCACCGCGCCACCCCATCGCGTCACGCGCTCACGACCGCGCCGCCAGCCAGCCCGACACCCGCGGCCAGCAGTGGGTGGCGGCCCCGCGCCCCGCGATGAGCGAGATGTGCCCGCCGGGCAGCTCGATGTACTCCTTCTCGGTGCTGCCGACGGCGTCGACGAGCGCCCGCACCGACGCCGGCGGCGCGATGTAGTCCTCGCGCGCGCCGACCACCAGCAGCGGGCAGCGCACCGCGGAGAGCCGGATGGGCCGCCCGCCGAAGACCAGCTCGCCGCGCACCAGCTTGTTGCCCTGGTAGAAGTCGCGCACCCACTGCCGGAAGAACTCGCCCGGGAATGCGACGTACTCGTTGGCCCACTTGTTCAGCGCCGCGAAGCCCTCGACGTACTTGTCGTTCCACAGGTTCCACCAGAGGTTCAGCCCGGTGGAGAGGTCCATCGTGGGCTTGAGCAGCTTGAAGCCCGCCCGCACGAGGTCGGCGGGCACGGAGCCGAGCGTGTCGATGAAGCGATCGACGTCGAAGTAGCGGCGGTCGAGCCACAGCCCGAACAGCCCGATCTTCGAGAAGTCG
>DATMAH010000268.1:0-3467 GCA_035583735.1 Dehalococcoidia bacterium | reverse complement strand
GCACCACAGCTCGGCCCGCGCGCCCGCCGCACCGAAGACATCCGCGCCGCCCGCCGCGAGGAGATCCTCGCCGCCGCCCGCCGCGTCTTCGCCAAGCAGGGCTTCAAGGGCACCACCATCGCCGACATCGCCGCCGAGGCCGGCATCGCCCTCGGCACCATCTACCTCTACTTCCCCTCCAAGGAAGACGTCTTCGCCGCCCTCTCCCAGCAGTTCAGCGACCTCATCACCCAGGGCGCCAGCCTGCCCCCGGCCGCCGACCTCGAGCGCACCGTCCGCCGCCGCATCGACCGCGTCTTCGCCGTCTGCCAGCAGAACGCCGACCTCGTCCGCCTCGCCGTCATCAATACCGACCCCGGCACCCGCGTCGCCGAAGGCCTGCGCAGCGCCGACCGCAAGCGCTACGGCCCGCTCGCACAGGAGATCCGCCAGGCCATGGCCGCCGGCACCGTCCGCCCCGGCGACCCCGACGTCGTGACGAACCTCGTCGTCGGCATCGTCAACGTCGCCGTCTACCAGGCCTTCGTCAGGTCCGACGGGTCGAAGGCGGCCGGCTACAGCCGCGCCTGCGCCGACATGATCATCGCCTACCTGCAGCCGCCGTCGGGCGCGCCCGCTGCCGCGCCGGCGCAGGATGACGAAGCGGACGCTCGCCCCGCGCCCAACACCCGGCGCGACGCAGCGTCCATCAAAGACGAAGAGACGCTGGGTAGATGAACGCGCGCGGCCTGCGGGTTACGCCGCGTCGCGGTTGCGGTCGCGCGGCTTGACGAGCTGCGCGATGACGCCGGGCACGCCCGTCGCGTCCTCGTACTCCACCGTGTCGAACTCCGGGTAGACGATGCAGTCGAACGACTGCGCCAGCAGCGGGATCGTCCGTCGCATCTTCTCCACCAGCGCGAACGTCTTCAGCCGGTCGAACCCCGGCAGCACGCCGACGACGCGGTAGTCGCCGTAGCTGAACGCGTCGCCGCCGGACGCCCCGGCCAGCGACCCCATCACCATCTCTCGAAAGCTCCCCAGCGACTGCGCGTCGCGCGCGCGCTTGATCTCCTCCGCCCCCACCAGGTCGATGATGAGGAAGATCGGCGGGCGGCCCTCCGCCATGAGGCCGTCCACCAGTTCAGTGAGCTGCTTCCGGAAGTCGTCCATCGCAGGGAGTATCGGCCGCCGGCGCCGCCCGTTGAAGGCCCGGATCGCACCTACGGCCCGCCCCGTTCGAGGCGCTCGATGAGCGGCAGAAGCTCCGCCATCGAGCGGATCCTCGGCGCGTCCACGTTCGGATACGCCCCCTCCCGGTCGATGAGCACCGGGTGCAGTCCCGCCGCCCGCGAGCCCAGCACGTCCGCCAGATAGGAGTCGCCGACGTACACCGCCTCCTCCGCCCGCACACCCGCGCGCGAGAGCGCGAACATGAACATGTCCCGGTGCGGCTTCGACGACCCCACCACGGCGGACGCGACGACGAAGTCCATCAGCCGGGTCAGCTCGTGGGCGTGCAGGATGGGCAGCAGGTCGCTGCCCCAGTCCGAGATGACGCCCTGGATGAGGCCGCGCGCGTGCACCGCCTCGAGCGCCGCCGGCACCTCGTCGAACGGCTGCCACTGCGCCGGGTCGGCGTACCAGTCGTAGAGCGCATTGCCCGCCGACGCCAGCTCCGTCTCGGGCAGCCCGGGTACGGCGTTGCGCAGCGTATAGGCGTAGTACTCCGTCCAGAACGCCCGGGCCGCCGCGTCCGACGAATACGATCCGAGCCCGTCCTCCCCCAGCCGCGAGTAGAAGAAGGCGCCGACGTTCGGGAACGTCCCCCGCTGCTCCGCCGCGATCGTCACGCCGAGCTGGTGCGCGAGGAAGTCCCATACCTCATCGGCCTCCGGGCGCGGCCGGACGAGGGTGTGGCCGGCGTCGTAGAAGACGGCTCGGATTCGGGACGGGCGGATGCTCTCGGTCATGGGCTTACCTGCAGCGTAGCAGCGGCTGCCCCGGCCCTGCCGCCCGCGCGCGAACAAGGTGGCAGCCCGTACGCCGCGCCGGCCCAGCGGCCGATACTCCGGCATGGAGACGGAGCGCTTCCGCATCTTCTTCTGGCAGAAGTTCGTGCCGCTGCCGGGCCTGGTGGTGCTCGGTGCGCTGCTCACCGTCTCGCCCGTCGCTGACGGCTGGCCGCGTGCGACCTGGTACGCGGTCGTCGCCGTCGCGATCGTGGCAGTGGCCGGCTACCTCGCGAACGCCTGGGCGACGTCCGCCGTCCTGCTCGACGAGCGCGGCATCACCCTGCACCTGCCGGGCGGTCTCACGACCATCGGCTACGCCGACCTCATCAGGGCGACGCGTCACGGCCGCTGGCGGGTGCGTCTTTGCGTCGACGCCGGCCTGGCGGACCGCCACCGGCACGTGTCGATGGACATTTGGGATGCCGCGGGCTTCATCGCCGAGCTGGAGCGACGCGGCGCGGCTGGCGAACTGGACCTCGCCGCGTAGCCGCCGGGCGAGAAGGCGAATGCGCGGGGCGTCAGGCATCGGTGTCGTAGCTAGCGGCTGACGGTGGCCGCTAGCTGATGCGAGTGATCTTCATCGTCACGACGCCCCTGGGCGCGTTGACCTTGATCTCGTCGTTCACCTTTTTGCCGATCAGCGCCCGCCCAACCGGCGACTCATTGCTGATCTTCCCCTCGCGGGGATCCGCCTCCGCCGGGCCAACGATGGTGTACTCGTGGACCTTGCCGTCGTCGCCGCGCACGCGCACCGTGCTGCCGAGCGTGATGTGCTTCGACTTGTGGGCGCCGTCTTCGTCGATGATCTCGGCGTTCTGGATCAGGCTCTGGAGCTGGAGGATGCGGCCCTCGACCATGGCCTGCTCGTTCTTGGCGTCCTCGTACTCCGCGTTGTTCTGGGTGCTCGCCAGCTCCTTCGATTGGTGGATACGGTCGGCCACCTCGCGACGGCGCACCGTCTCGAGGTACTCGAGCTCCTCCTCGATCTTGGCGAGGCCCTCGCGTGTGATTGGCTGCGGCTTGTCGACCACGACTACCCCCTTCCCGAAGGCGGCCAGCGGCGCTGGATACAGTCTCTAGGGGCGGATTTGTGAAAAAAATAACTGAGGCCGTGCCGCCTCAGTCCCGATTCCCTTTCGCGCCGTGAGTATAGCCCTCCCCGCTACGACCTGCAAAGCGGATCGTAACCGCGCCTAGTATCGGCAGCGTCGCGGGCGGCTGGAGATATGCTGCCTTGATATAACACTCTGGGCGATCTCGCTTCGGTTGATCTTCGTCCCGGTGGCGGCGACACTTGCCGGTGGCCCCGGGATCCCTCGGCCCGCAGCGACATGGAGGTATCGGCGCCCCTCCGGCGGCGCCTGCTGATGGCGAGCGAACAACGCGGTCCCTTCGACCGGCTGCTCAGAACGGCGGTGGAACCCACGGCGGATCGGCGCGATGCCCCTCCCGACCGCGCCGCTCTGTACGTCG
>DATMAH010000267.1:0-5183 GCA_035583735.1 Dehalococcoidia bacterium | reverse complement strand
GCCGCCATCGCCGCGCCCCCGCGCGGGAGCGCGCTCGGCCTCGCGCGCGCCGTTGGGCGACGCGGACGTCGGCGAGACGGCGTCGCGCGCGCCGCGGTTCACCTCCACTGCGCGCCGCGTGAGCTCTTCCAGCATGTCCGTCACCTTGCGGTAGACGGTGCCTTGCGGGTACTGGCCGTCCTTCCCGAGCTTCCCGGCGGGCAAGCCGGTGAGCAGCTCGATGCCTTCGTCGATCGACGAGACGGCCCAGACGTGGAACTTGCCGTCCTTCACGGCCTGCACCACTTCCGGCTTGAGCATGAGGTTGCGCAGGTTGTCCTTCGGGATCATCACGCCCTGCTCGCCCGTGAGGCCGCGCGCCTTGCAGACGGCGTAGAAGCCCTCGATCTTCTCGTTGACGCCGCCGATCGCCTGCACGTCACCGAGCTGGTTGACGCTGCCCGTGACGGCGATGCCCTGCCGGAGCGGGACATCGGTGATGGCGGAGAGCAGCGCGTACAGCTCGGTCGAGGCAGCGCTGTCGCCGTCCACCTCGTCGTACACCTGTTCGAAGGTGATGCTGGCGGCGAAGGAGAGCGGGCGCCGGTGGGCGAACTTGCCGTTGAGGTAGCCGGTGAGCGTGAGGAAGCCCTTGCTGTGGGCGGGCCCGCTCTTGTTGATCTCGCGCTCCAGGTTGACCACCTGGCCACGTCCCATGCTGACGCGCGCGGTGATGCGCGACGGCCGGCCGAAGGCGTAGTCGCCGATGTCGTACACGGACAGCCCGTTGACCTGCCCGACGACGGCGCCTTCCGTGTCGACCTTGATGACGCCCTTGGTGATCCATTCCTGCACGCGCTCTTCGATCAGGCTGGAGCGGTAGACCTTGCGTTCGATGGCCTGTTCGACGTGCTTCGCGGTCACGTTCGCGCTCCCCTCGTCGCAGGCCCAGTAGTCGGCCTCGACGAGCAGGTCCGTGATGTCCATGAGGCGGAGCGAGAGCTTCTGCTGGTCGGAGACCATGCGGCTGCTCTGCTCGATCACCTTGGCGACGGCGGCGCGGTCGAACGGGCGCATGGCGCGCTCCTGCGCCTGCTTGGCGATGAAGCGGGCGTACAGGTGCTGGTGCTCGTCGACGCGGTCGACGTCGACGGTGAAGTCGGCGCGGGCCTTGAAGAGCTTCTGGAAGTCCTCGTCCGCCATCTGCAGCACCTGGTAGACGCGCGGGGTGCCGATCATCGCCACCTTCAGGTCGAGCGGGATGGGCTCCGGCGTGAGCGAGGCGGTGGGGATGAGGCTGAACTGCTCCGTCAGGTTCTCCAGGCGCACGGTGCGGGTGCGCAGCGCGCGCTTCAGCGTGTCCCAGACGAGCGGCTGCGTCAGGACATCGAGCGCGTTGACGATGAGGAAGCCGCCGTTGGCGCGATGCAATGCGCCCGGCTTGATCATCGTGTGGTCGGTGGTCATCGAGCCGAAGCTGGGGCGGTAATCGATGCGTCCGAACATGTGGTAGTAGGTCGGGCTCGTCTCCTCGACGATGGGCGCGTGGGCGTTCTCGTCGTGGGTGACGATGACGTTGACCTTGTAGCGGTTGAAGACGCCGTCACGCGCGGCGGCCATCTGCGGGAGGAACGGCTGCTGCTCGGTCTCGCCGCCGCGGAAGTCGTCGATGTGCTCGACCATGTCGCGGCCAAGCTCATTG
This sequence comes from Dehalococcoidia bacterium, assembly GCA_035583735.1. GTDB lineage: Bacteria > Chloroflexota > Dehalococcoidia > DSTF01 > JACRBR01 > DATMAH01. The sequence goes on along the minus strand of DATMAH010000267.1, from coordinate 3,502 downwards.
AGGAACTCCACGACCTGCGGCTGGCTTGCGTACTCGCGCTTCAGCTCGTCGAGGCGCGGCGCGGCGATGGCGATCATCACCTGGCGGTCCAGCTCGGTCATGAGCTGCTGCGCGCCCCGTTCGAGGCGCCGCATCTGCGGCGTCATCTGCATGATGATCTCGTCCAGCTCCGCGGTCGCGCGCTGGATCGCCTGCTTGCGCTCGTCCGTCAGCAGCTCGTACTGCTCGCGCGTGATGGGCTTGCCGTCGGCCAGCGGCACCGTGGCGATGCCCATCGGCGTTACGTTCACGGTGAGGCCGCGCTGCTGCGCCTCGGCCTGGAGCGCTTCGAAGAACCGCTCTCGCTGCGACTGCACCTCGCGGGTGACCTGCTCGCGGCGGCGGTTGTACTCGTCGCTCTCGAACGCGCGCGGCACCTCGCGCCGCACGGTCTCGACGAGGTCGTCGACGTCGTGGCTGAGCTGGTGGCCGCGGTCCGCCGGGAGGCTGAGGGCACGCGGGCGCGACGGGTCGCGGAAGTTGAAGACGTAGCACCAGTCGCGGGCGGGCGGGCGGGTGGCGGCGATGCGCTCGAGCTGGGCGCGCAGCTCCGTGGAGCGGCCAACGCCGGGAGGCCCGGAGACGTACAGGTTGTAGCCCTCCGCCTCGATGCTCAGGCCGAATGCAAGGGCGTCGACGGCGCGGTCCTGCCCGACGGTGCCGGCGAGCGGCTCGAGCTCGTCCGTCGTCTTGAACTTGAAGGCGCGGGGGTCGCATTCGCGCCGTAGCTGCTTCACGGGCACGCGGTTGGTGCGCATCAGGTCGCGTGGCATTCGCAAAACTCCAGGGTCACTGCAACGTGGGTCATGCTACCGGAGCGCCGCCGCGGCGCATACAGCCGGTGGCGAGGGCGGGCCGCGGGCATTAGGATGCCCCGAAGCCCTTTGAACGACGACACGCAGACCCGCTCCGCCCCTGCCGCGCAGACGCTGCCCGCCCGAAGCAGGGAGGGCGCTGCCGCCCCGTTCTCGTCGTGGCGCGCGTTCGAGGGCGCGCTGGCCGGCGTGCGGGGGGAGGCCACGGTCGTCGCCGGCATCACCGTCGTCGCCGCGCTGCTGCGGTTCTGGAGCATCGGGACGGTGCCGCTGGGCCTCCACGGCGACGAGGCGTGGACGGGCATCGACGCCCGCCGCATCCTCGATGAGGGCTGGATCGGCGTATACGTGGACAGCGCGCTCGGGCAGCCGTCCGGCCCGCTGTACTGGACGGCCCTGCTGTTCACGTTCCTGCCCGAGACGACGACGACGGTCCGGTTCTCGATGGCGGTGTTCGGCGTCGCGACGATCCCGCTGTCGTACGTCGCCTTCCGCCTCATGTTCGACCGCACGACGGCGACGTTCGCGGCGCTGGTGCTGACGGTGCTGTACTGGCACCTGCACCTGAGCCGCCTGGGGTTCATGGTGATCTCGTGGCCATTCATGGAGATGGCGGTGCTGGCGTCGCTCTGGCTGGCGATGCGCCGGCGCAGCCTGTGGCTGTTCGCGCTGGCCGGGGCGATCACGGGCCTCGGCGTCTACAGCTACAACGCGTACCTGGTATTCGTACCGGTACCGTTCATCGCCCTGCTCTGGACGTACGCCCCGTGGCGGGGACGGCCGCTGCGCCCGCGGGACGCCGGCGCCGCCGCCGTCTTCGCTGTCGCGGCGCTGGTGGCGGCGTCGCCGTTCCTGGACTACGTGCGCGAGAACCGGGACGAGTACGAGGCACACCAGCGTGTGGTGGGGGTGCAGCACAGCGAGCGCTGGAAGGAGGCCGACGCGCTTTCGGCGAAGGCGGACATCCTCTGGGAGCGGTTCCGCGAGTGGGAGCGCGGCCTCGTCAACGGCGACCGGCCCGACTACGGCGATGGGCTCGCGATCCAGGACCAGCCTGTGGTCGATCCCACCTTCGCGCTGCTCGCTCTCGTTGGACTCGTCGTCGCGGCGTGGCACTGGCGGCGGCCGGCGTACGCGACGCTGCTCGCGGCGGCGCTGCTGTTGCCCTTCGGGGCGGTGCTGACGGTCGGGGACGGCTTGTTCCGCCGCAGCCTTGGACTGGCGCCGTTCGTGGCTGTGCTGGCGGCGATACCGCTGGCGTGGCTGTGGCGCAGGCTGGCGCGACACCCCGAGCCGCAGCGATACGCGTATCTCGCGCTCGTGCTGCTGGTGCCGCTGTTCGTCGGCGTGCGCACGACGCGGGACTACTTCGGGCCGGCGCAGGACTCGCCCCCCATGCGCTACGTATTCCCGTACCAGATGGATGCCGCGTCGCGGTACATCGCTGGACTGCCGGAGGGGACGTACGTGTACTTCTACAGCGACCGCTGGCCGTTTGGATACGAGACGCGGCGCTTCATCGCGCCCGATGCGCAGGGCGAGGACCGTTCGCGCACGTTCGGCGCGGACACGCTCGTCGACGATCAGCCGGACCTCACCACCAGCCGCGACCGGCCGGTGGCGTTCGTCTTCCTGGACTCATATCTGCCGCTCGCGGACGAAGTGATGCAGCGGTACGAAGAGGGGTCCGGCACGACGGCGCGGCGCGGCGACGAGATCATGTATCGCGCGTGGTTCGTGCCCGGCGACTGAGGATCGACGCTACTCCACGACGACGAACTGCGACTGGACGACGCGGTAGATCGTCAGCCCCAGCTCGCGCGGCGTCGCGCCGACGCGGTCGCCCTGCTCGTTGAAGTCGATGCGGCCGGTCACGCCGTCGAAGCTGATGCCGCGCAGCGCCGCCGCGACGGCGCCGCGGTCGATGCGGAGGCGGCCGCCGCCAGCGTCCTCGGCGGCGACCTCGATCGCGTTGAGCAGCACCGTCATCGCATCGTGCGACTGGAGGACGAATGGCGTGGTAGGGTCGCGCTGGTAGCGCGCCCGGAACAGCGCGATGTACCCCTCACCCGGGGTCGGGCCGCCGGTGAGCACGGCATTCTCCGCATCGGATGCGGCGTTGCCGATGAAGTCTCTCACGCTGAGCACGCCGTCGGGCGCGACGAAGGCGCCGGTGTAGTTGGCGGCACGCAGCGCGCGCACCAGCAGCGCTCCCTCCGGGTTCAGGCCCTCGAAGACGACGGCCTCGGGCGCGGCGGCGACGATCTGCTGCGCCAGCGTCGCGAAGTCGGATGAGCCGCGCGCGATGCGCTCGCGGCTCTGCACCGTCCCGCCGAGCGCGGCGAACTGCGCCGCGAACGTGTCGGCGAGCGCCCGGCCGTACGGCTCGCCGTCATCGATGACGACGGCGGCGTCCGCGCCGAGGTCGGCGCGCAGGTATTCGGCCTGGACGGCGGCCTGGTACTCGTCGCGCCAGGCCGTGCGGAAGAAGAGGGTGTCGCCGGTCTCGCTCAGCTCGTCGCGCGTCGCCGTCGGCGAGACGTGGACGACGCCGGCGGACTGCAAGCGCCGGCCTGCGGCCTGCACGCCCGTCGTGCACATGGGGCCGACGATGCCGACGAGGGACTCCTCGCGCAACAGCGTCTCCG
>DATMAH010000266.1:0-6235 GCA_035583735.1 Dehalococcoidia bacterium | reverse complement strand
CGACCACAAGCGGCGCGCGCTCGAGCCGCGCCTGATGTCGGCCCGCGAGGCCGTACAGCGCTTCGTCGCCGACGGCGACTACCTGGCGTACGACTGCAACTACTTCCAGCGCGGCCCCTCGGCCCTCATCCGCGAGATCATCCGGCAGGGCAAGCGCGACCTCTGGGTCTGCGGCAAGTTCACGTACGTCGATGTCGGGCTGCTGGCCGGCGCCGGCTGCGCGTCGAAGGTGGACTGCGGCTTCTTCTGGCCGGGCGCCACCATCGACAACGCCGTGCGCGAAGGACGGCTGGAGGTCTACGAGTACAGCAACGTCGTCATGACGCTGCGGCTCCAGGCCGGCGCGATGGGGCTGCCGTTCCTGCCCGTGCGCTCGTTCGGCGGCACCGACGGCTTCGAGTACTCCGGCGCGAAGCTCGTCGAGGACCCCTTCACGGGCAAGCCGATCACCGTCGTGCCAGCGCTGAACCCGGACGTCGCCATCATCCACGCGCAGCAGGCCGACGTCTACGGCAACGCGCGCATCTTCGGCACCGGCATCGCGCACGAGGAGTGTGCGCTGGCGTCGAAGAAGGTGATCGTGTCGGCGGAGGAGATCATCGATACGGAGGAGATCCGGCGCGACCCCGGCCGCACCAGCATCCCCTACTACGCTGTCGACGCCGTCGTGCACGCGCCGTTCGGCGCCTGGCCGGGCAACTGCGGCGGCTACTACGGCTCCGACACACCCGCCGTCATCGAGACGTTCGGCGCCATCGCCGCGGACCGCGTCGCCGCCTACGTCGAGAAGTACGTCAAGCCGTACGGCGACGACGCCGAGATGCTGGAGAAGGCCGTCGGCCGCGAGCGCCTCGAGAAGCTGCGGGCCAACGAGACGATCACGGAGGGATACCGGGCATGACAGAGAGCAGCGAATTCTTTTCCGGACTCAAGGCGCGCGTTTCAAGGATGGGCTTTACCTCTAATCAGCCGACGCCATCTTCGATGAACCTACTCTCGCGCAAAGGTATGAATATCACAGTGAACATGGCACCGAAGCACGGCCGATTGTCGGTCAAGATCACCATCAACCGCGGGAAGAACCAGTGCACGAACCCAAGGTTCACTGCGCTTCGCGCCGCGCGCGAAAATGAGTCAAAGCAGCTCGACGGAACCCCGAAATGGGACCCGCAAGAGGGCAAGCGTGAGTCTAAGTTCGAGTTGGCGCGGCCGATTCATCGTCCAGGATCAGTTGAAGGATGGGATGAACAGTACGAATGGGTGGAACGTCACGCTGCCATCTTGCGCAAGTGGGTTCAAGATCTGCCCGATGAATAGAAAAGCACTCCTCGAAGCCCTCCACAGCACCGGCGACGAGTTCGTCGCCAAGATGCGCGCCGTCCCCGACGACGCGTGGTCGCAGGGGCGCTACGAGAACGGCTGGAACGCGAAGCAGATCCTCGCCCACGTCGCGTCGATCGAGTGGACGTACCCGCGTCTGCTCGACCTCGCGCGCGCGGCAGCCGCGGGGCGAGAACAGACAGCAGACAGCAGACGACAGAGCGCACCGGCTGGCGGCGCCGGGGAGGGCGTGCGGCGCACGACCGAGTCCGGAGCGCCGGCGACCGAGGCGCAGCCCGCCATCCTCAGCTACAACGACCGGCAGGTGGAGAAGCGCGCCTCCGCCTCGGTCGCGGAGTTGCTGGCCGAGTTCGAGAAGAACCGCGCGGCGACGATCGCGGCCGTCGAGGCGGCGGACGACGCGCTGCTGGCGGCGCCGGTCCGCAGCGCCGGCGGCCTCACCGGCACGCTGTCGGACGTGCTGAAGACGCTCGCCGCCGAGCACACCGGCATGCACGCCGCGGACATCGCCGGCGAAGCGTGGATGGGGATCCGGTTCTGAGCGTGGAGGTGAGGCAGTGACGGCACTCGCTGATGTTGGCATCCGCCCCCGCAGCGGCACCCCGGCGGCGTCCTTCAACGAGCGCGAGATGCAGATCTGCACCGTCGCGCGCATGACGGAGGCCGGGAAGACGTACTGGGTCGCCGGCGGCGGCAGCCCCATGTACGCCGTCCTCCTCGGGCAGAAGCTCTACGCGCCGTCCGCGCAGTACATCACCGAGGACGGCGTCATCGCGCCGGAGCCGATGCTGCCGTTCGAGCCGGTGATGACGATGGTGTCGTCGCGCGCCGGCTATCGCGCGCTCGCCTGGGGGACGATGAACACTGCCGGCAACCACGCGCAGATCGGCATGATGGACTACGGCATCCTCAACACGCTGCAGGTCGACCAGTACGGCAACATCAACTCGACGGCCATCGGCGAGTACGGCGCCGGCGCGCGGCGCTTCGGCGGCCCCGGCGGCGCCGACACCATAGCGGCCCAGTGCTGGCGCACGATCCTGATGACGGACCAGGAGCAGCGCAAGTTCGTCTCGCGCGTCGACTTCATCTCGTCGCCCGGCTTCCTCGACGGCACTGAGGGCGCCCGCGAGCGCGCGGGGCTGCCCGCCGGCACCGGCCCGTACATGGTCGTCACGCCGTGGGCCGTGTACGACTACCAGGACCGCCGCCTCCGCCTCGTCGCCCGCGCGCCGTGGGTGACCGTCGACGACATCCTCGCCGAGTGCGAGCACAAGCCCCTCGTCGCGGCCGACGTCGCCGTGCTGGAGGGCCCGACGGAGGAGGAGCTGGACATCCTCCGCACGCAGCTCGACCCGCGCGGCCAGAATACGGCCGAGCGCAGCGCCTGGATCGTATACGACGCCGGCGCCGGCACGTACACGCGCACGGACGGGTGATCAGGGCTCGCCTACAGCAACCTGGTCCTCCGGCGATATCCCGTTGGTGAGTCCCATCGTCGATGGCGCGGTCGCTTCGGTAAACGCTTGGTCGACGATGTTGTCAGGCTGCTCGGCGTTGTCGCCCGCACGGTCGGGTGAGAGTTTAGGCGCCGGTGTACGCCATGGCTTGATGCTCTGCACAACCTCTCCGTAAAAGGTCAGTAACAAGTGGGTTGCTTCGGAGACGAACGAGCCTGACCCGCTTCGCTTTGTGCCCATCTCGGTCGACAGGGCGACCGTAAAGCTTCGTGGCGGTCGCCGCCGATCGCCCGCAAGCAGCAGCAAAGAAGGATCCTCGCGAAGCGAACCCAGTCTCGCCGAGGTTCCCTCCTTGGCGTTCGGGAACTGCGCGTGAATGGTGACGTGCTCGGGTGACTCACGGAGTTGGCGCAGCAGCCAGTTGATCCGCGTGAGCGGCTTGCCTTCCTCGGGAGCCTCGACGGCCACCGATGCGGTCGTTGTGCGCGCTGCAAGCGAGGCCTCGAGCGTGATCGGCCCAACTGCGTGTCTCACGCGTATCTGGCCGGAGAGGCACTTCGACTCCACCAGCTCCCGCACCCGGCTTTGCAGCCGTGCCGCCGCATCCTGATCCTTCTTCCCGACGACCTGCTGGACCTCCACACCGAGTTCGGCCGAAAGTTGCAGGCACAGGTACTGGATGAACTGCTCCCACTTCGCGACGACCTCCGCTACTCCCGGGTCGTGCGAACGAAGCGTGCCATCGCGCGCAGCTTCTCTCACGCGCACCCAGTTTTGGCCCATGTCTTGGAACTGCATTGCACCCGAACTCGGATGCTTGAGATAGGCGATTAGCTCCCCGAGGATCCATGCCTGCTCCGGATCACTAATTTGTCTGTGTTCGTGCTGGATTATCGCCTCGGTCAATACCTCTGACCACGACCAGTGGTGAAGGCTCACCCTCCTGAGCTTCTTGCGGTCGACTTGCAGGGGATGCTCGCCGTGTGCGCGAGATATCTGGTTCGAGATCGTAATCACCGCTTGGTAATCATGTGAGCGGGCAAGATCGATGTACGCCTCAACCTGTTCACGTCGCAGTTCATTTGCTTGAGTCTTGACCTCGAAGAGGGCGACCCATTTCCGTCCGCCACGCTCGACGAAGACGGCGCCGTCGGGGCGTACCTCCGCTCCGCTTTCGGTCTTGAAGGGCGGTTCAATGTATGCCCTGACGTGCCCTGCTGGTGCGCCGGCCTTCTTGAGTAACGTTCTCGCAAAATCCGGAACCGCGGTCATCACTGCGAGCAACGCGGAGGTCGCGCGCCTCTCTTGTTCGTCTGCGCCCTTTATCCCAGAGGTTGGTATCAGTCGCGCCGGTTGCCATTCGTCTACGGCAGGTGCTGTCCTGGCGATAACCATCGTCTCCCCCTTTGTTGGCAGGATTATACGAGCTAATCAGCCGCTCGTCAGCGGCCAGAGAGCCTGCCGCAGGGCAACGTTCTGCGGCTCCGTGCCCCGCCCCGTCACCACGAACCCCAGCTTCTCGTACAGGCGGCGCGCCGAAAATCTCGGCGACGCGCGGCCAGCCGGCGGGCGATGCTTCGCGGATCTCTACCTCGGTCGACGTGCGCCGCCTGCCGGTGCTGTCATCTGTCCGGGCGCGGGACGATGGGCTCGACGCCCGGTGGCGCTTCCACCGCCACCACCTCCGTCGGCCGCCGCGCATCGCCGCGGCTCACGAACGCCACCATCGCCACCAGCGTGACGCAGCCACCCACCACCTGCCACAGGCCGAGATGCTCGCCGAGGACCAGCCACGCCGTGATCGCCGCCACGACGGGCGCCACCAGCATCATCAGCGACGACGCCGTGATGTCGACGCGCGGGTGCGCCCAGTTCACCAGCAGGTGCCCGGTCACGCCGCCGGCGGTGATCAGCGCGATCCAGAGCCACGCCATCGGGTGCGGCGCGTCCATGCCGCCCGGGCGCAGCAGCGCGAACGGCGTGATGACGGACGCCGCCACGAGCTGCACCATCGCGAAGTACTCCACCGTCGCCAGCGACTCGCGTAGTTGCTTCGAAATCGCGAAGTAGGCCGTGAATGTCAGCAGCGCGCCGACGGCCAGCAGGTCGCCCAGCGGGCTCCACGTCGGCGACCCCGTCGAGCCGACGATGACGATGGCGATGCCGGCGATGGCGAACGCCGTCCACGCCACCTCCCGCCGCCCGACGGCTTCCCCGAACATCGGCCCGGCGATCAGCAGCACCACCGCCGGCTGCAGCGCCGCGATCAGGTTGGCGTTGGCGATGCTCGACAGGTGCAGGGCGCTGAAGAACAACGCGGTGTTCACGCCGAACAGCATGCCCGCCGGGGCGGCGCGCCAGATCCCGGGGCTAAGCGGGCGCCGCATCAGCCCCACGACGCCAAAGGTCAGCGCCGCCCCGAGCCACATCCGGACGCAGCTCACGGATACGCCGTCCATGTCAGCGAGTTTCACGTACACGCCGCCGGACGCCCACAGCGAGGCCGCCGTCGCCACGGCGGCGAGCGGGACGGCGCTGGACGGCGCGCCCGGACGTGTGAGTGCCCCTGCTACGCGCGTGATGGCGGCCACTCGGCGTTCCTTCTCGAAACGGCGTGCGAGCCACCAGCATAGCGCACGTCCCGCGTCAGGACGGCGGCTCTTCGGCCGCCTCCTCGTACGCGCCGTCGCCGCGGCCCTCGACCGTTGCCTTCAGGTTGCGCAGCCCCTCCACCAGCACCACCTCGAACCCCTGGTCGTGCATGCCGAGCGTGATGACCTTGAACAGCGCGTACTTGAATCCGCGCGGCTCCAGCGTCGCGACGACTTCACAGTCGGCGTCGCGTCGGTTGATCGCGTAGGTGAGCGCGCACGGCACGCCCCCGATCGTCACCAGCAGGTCGAGACGGCGCGGGCGCTCCTGGCGCACGACGGAAAAGACGTCGCCCTCGTGCTCCGACGCGGCGCTGAGGTCGCTGACGAGCGCGTCGTAGATCGCGTCCGGCGGCGCGCTGATGGCGAAGGCCTTCTCAATCGTCATGTCGCATCACGGTAAGCCTGTCGTTGGCGGCAAGCGTCGCCTACACGCATAATACGCCGGGCCGCGGACCCGCCGTCGCCGGCCCGGGGAACATATGACCGGAGGGCGCGTCGCGGCGCTGGCCGCCATCTTCGCAGTGATCGTCGCCTGTGGCGACTCGACCGCGTCCTCTCCGACACCGACGTCCACGCCGCCCCCGCCGCCGGTGATCGAACTCGCCCCGGGCGAGCCGGTTGTCGTCGGCATCTCCGCCGCCCTCAGCGGCGACCAGATGAGCCTCGGCCTCGATATCGCCGATGCGGCCGAGATGGCGGCGGACGGGCGCACGGTCGCCGGCCATCCGGTGCGTGTCGTGCGCGTCGACGACGGCTGCACCGACGCCGAACAGGCGGTCG
>DATMAH010000265.1:0-11491 GCA_035583735.1 Dehalococcoidia bacterium | reverse complement strand
GCCGGCGCGGGCGCCATCAGCGCCTCGCGGAGCTGCTCCTCCGACTCATGCAGCGTGACCGCGACGATATCGTCGCCGGCATGGATCACCGTCTCGGGCGTCGGCACCTTCGGGTGCTGGTCCTGGTCGATCACCAGGCAGATCATGGACTGGAAGGGCAGCAGGATGTTCTTGACCGGCTGGCCGACGACGCGCGAGTCCTCCGGGATGCGCACCTCGACGATCTCGAGTCCGCTGGCCAGGCGCAGCAGCGAGATGAGGTGGTGGTGCGTCGGCAGGTCCGGCTCGATGTGCGACATGATCGCCGATGTCGCGCTGACGGTGATGTCGACTTCCAGCTTGCGGAAGATCTCCTCGTTGTTGGGGTTGTTGATGCGCGCCACCGTCTTGTTGACGTTGAAGCGCTGCTTCGCCACCTGGCAGGCCACCAGGTTGTCCTCGTCGTCGCCGGTGACGGCGAGGAGCATGTCCGCCCGCCCCGTGCCCGCCTTGTCGAGGACGCTCGCCTCGCAGCCGTCGCCCTCCATGACGATCTCGCCGCTGAGGCTTTCTGCGATCTCGGCCGCCTTCCCGGCGTCCTGCTCGATCACCAGGACCTCGTGGTTGGACTCGATGAGCTCCTTTGCCAGGTGAAACCCGACCTTCCCCCCGCCGACGATGATGATGTACATCGCTATCCTTCGGAACGCGCCTCGTGTGCGCGGTCCTGCTCCAGGAACTCGGCCACGATCTCGCCGGCCTCTTCGTCTGTGCGAGCCTCGATGACGCGCTTGAGGCGGCGCGCCTGCACGCGCGTGGGGTTGATCGTGCGGAGCCCCAGGTTGCGGTACATCTCCTCGCGCAGCGGGTCGAAGACGCGGCTGGCGGCGACGCGGACGCCGAAGATGTGCTTGGCGATCTGCGCCGCCATCACGTTGCGGTTGTCGCCGCGGGTGGCGCTGACGAAGACGTCGGCATCGCGGATGCGGACGCGCTCGAGCGTGTCGATGTCCATGCCGTTGCCGACGTACGTCGTGCCCTTGAAGTCTTCCGGCAGGAAGCGGAACGCGGACGGGTCGACATCAAGGACGACGACGTCGTTGCCCTCTCTGCTCAGGTCGGTCGCCAGCTCGGCGCCGACGCGGCCGCACCCCATGATGATCACGCGCATATCGCCGGTACCGTACGCCTCCTCGGTCCTATTCTCGCACGGGGTGACGCCAAAGCAAGACGTGGCAGGGCGCGGCGCGTAATACGTACTGGGTAAGGCGGCCCATCTGGTACTCCCCCAGGGGCGCCTTGTGCTCGGCGCCCATGAGGATCAGGTCCACGCCGCGTTCCATCGCCTCGTCGACGATGGCGTGGCCGGCCTCGCGGGCCTGGAGCAGCTCGCCCTCCACCTTGAAGTCGGCATCGGCGGCGACGCGCTCGGCCATGCGGAGGACGTTCTCGCCGTTCGTCGCCTCCTCCGTCATCTCCGCGTCGAGCGGCAGCGAGCGCTTCACCTCGATGACGTGGACGGCGTAGACCTTGCCCTTGTTCCTGCGCGCGACGCTACATGCGAACCACACGGCGTCCATGCTTGCCGGCGAACCGTCGACGGGGACGAGGATCGTCCGGACGCCGGATGTGGGGTCGGTTGCAGCCAAGTTCTCCGTTACTCCCCGCTCGCCGGAAACAGGCGTTCTGGGCGTGAGGGCATTATATGGACGCCCCGGAACTAGCGGCAATCAGATTCGCCCTGGCACCTACCGTTGGGTCGACAGCAAGCAAACGGGGGTAAACCCCTCCCTGCTCTGCCGATACCTACTCAGGAGCCCTGGCCGGGGCCAGGGAACAGGGATGCCCACATCGCCGCACAACCGCGCCTACATGAAAGCGCGCCTGGACGAGGAGATCGACCGGGCAAGCCGCTATGGCCGTGCGTTCACGCTCGTCACCATCGAGGTGGCGCCGTCCGCCGACGGGCTGCCCGTCCGCGCGCGCGCCGAGCGGGCGCTGGAGGCGATGGCGGTGACGCTCCGTCCGTCTGACGTGCTGGCGCGCATGCACGACGACGTCCTCTGCGCGCTGCTCGTCGAAGCGGACCGCCGCGCCGCCCACGATGCGCTGATCCGCATCCGCGAGCGCCTCGCGCGGATCGGCGGCATCTGGCAGGTCGATTCGTACGTGTTCCCGGACGACGCCGACGCCATCGGCCAGTACGCCGCCGCGGCCTAATGCCGCGACCGCGCCTACTCGCGGAACTTCCAGGCGGTGCCCTGCGCCGAGTCCTCCAGCACGACGTCCAGTTCGGCGAGCCCATCGCGGATGCCGTCCGCGAGCTGGAACTGCTTCGCGGCGCGCAGCTCGTTCCGGATGCGGACCAGCAGGTCGATGAAGGGCGCCGCCTCCATCGACCGCTCGCGCTGCTCCAGCCGCAGGCCCAGCACGTCCGCCAGCTCGAGCAGGAGGCCCTGTGCGGCGACGGTCGGGCGCTGCTCGTCGCGCGCCCGGTTGATCTCGCGCGCCAGGTCGAACAGCACGGCCAGCGCCTGCGGCGTGTTGAGGTCGTCGTCCATCGCCTCCGTGAAGCGCTGGCGGTAGTCGTCCAGGTTGAAGTCGGTCGGGCCGTCACCGCCCGGCGTGCGCGCGGCCGTGCGCAACCGTTCGACGCCGTTTCGCGCCGAGAGTAGCGTCTCCTCGCTGAACGTCAGCGGCTTGCGGTAGTGCGATGTCAGCACCCAGAGCCGCAGCCCGTCGCCGCCCACCCGGTCGATGCCATCGCGGATGGTGATGAAGTTGCCGAGCGACTTGCTCATCTTCTCGTCGCCCATCTTCACCCAGGCGTTGTGCAGCCAGTAGCGGACGAACGGCGCCTTGCCCGTGTATGCCTCCGTCTGCGCGATCTCGTTCTCGTGGTGGGGGAAGATGAGGTCCTCGCCGCCGCCATGGATATCGATCTGCGGGCCCAGGTACTTCAGCGACATCGCGGAGCACTCGATGTGCCAGCCGGGCCGCCCCTTGCCCCACGGGCTGTCCCACGCGGGCTCGCCCGGTTTCGCGCCCTTCCACAGCGCGAAGTCCGCCGGGTTCTCCTTCTGCTCGCCCTGCTCGACGCGCGCGCCTGCCAGCAGCGACTCCTGGCTGCGATGAGACAGCTTGCCGTAGTCGGACTTGGCGCTGACGCGGTAGTACACGTCGAGGTACTCGCTCTGTGGCGCCGGCGCAGTGTACGCGAAGCCGCGTTCGATGAGCCCCTGGATGATCTCGATCATCTCCGGCACTTCTCGCGTCGCGTAGGGGTAGACGTCCGCCGGCATCACGTTCAGGTCGCGCATGTCCGCGTGAAAGGCAGCGATGTGTTTCTCGACGAGCTCGTCGGTGCTGATCTTGAGGCGGTTGGCGCGCTCGATGATGCGGTCGTCGATATCGGTGAAGTTCTGGACGTAGCGGACCTTGTAGCCGCGCCAGAGCAGGTAGCGGCGGACGACGTCGAAGACGATGTAGCTCATCGCGTGGCCGATGTGCGAGCTGTCGTACGGCGTGACGCCGCAGACGTACATGCTGACGGTGTCGCCCTGTGGATGGAACTCCTCGACCTGCCGGGTGAGCGTGTTGGTGAAGCGGATCACTTGCCGACCGCCTCGGCGCTCGGCTGACCGGCATCGTCGCGCTGGCGGTGCATGTGGCGCGGCTCGCCATCGTCCAGACGCTGCGGGGGGACAGACGCGCCGAGCTCTTCCAGCTTCGCCTGCAGTTCCCGCACGCGCGCGTCCAGCCGTTCGATGTGGCGCTCGAGCGCGTCGATGCGGTCCCACTCCGGGTCCGGGAGGCGCGTGATCGTGTCGCTGCCCGGGTCGTGGTAGGAGACGACGTGGCCGGGGACGCCGACGACGGTCGCGTTCGGCGGCACGTTCGTGACCACGACGGACCCGGCGCCGATGCGCGCGTTGTCGCCCACCTCGATCGCGCCGATGAGCTTCGCGCCGGCGCCGACGGTCACGCGGTTGCCGAGCGTAGGGTGGCGCTTCGTGCGGTGAAGGCTCGTGCCGCCGAGCGTCACCCCCTGCAGGATGTTGCAGTCGTCGCCGATCTCGGCCGTCTCGCCGATGACGACGCCCATGCCATGGTCGATGAACAGCCCCTCACCGATGCGGGCGCCGGGGTGGATCTCGATGCCGGTGAGGAAGCGGTTGAGGTGGGATATCGCCCGCGGCACGACGGGCACGCCGGCGCGGTGCAGCGTGTGCGCCAGGCGGTGCATCTGCCGCGCCTGGAAGCCCGGGTACGCCAGCACCACTTCCAGCGCGTTGCGTGCGGCGGGGTCCCGCTCCAACACGGCGCTTATGTCGCGCTTGATCGATCTCAGGACGGACATGAGGACAGCGTCCTCCTCCTGCTCAGTGCTACCGGTGGATTGTCGGTGAAGTACGGGGCGAACGCTAGGCAGCCCGCCCCAGAGGACAAGAGCAGCGCCCTGCGAGCGGTGCGTGGGCGGTAGCCAGGTACGTGGCAGCGTCCATCAGACCATCCGGGCCGCAATCGGCAGCCGCTGGTCACTCTAGCAACGCCACGGCGAAGGCGGCAATTCCCTCGCCCCGGCCGGCGTAGCCCAGCCCGTCGCTGGTCGTCGCCTTGACGCTCACGTTCGCCGCATCGATGCCAAGCGCGTCGGCGACGGCCCGCCGCATCGCCGCCACGTGCGGCGCGAGGCGCGGCGCCTCCGCGACGACGGTGGCATCGACGTTCACCACGGCGTGGCCGCCGTCCCGCACCGCCCGCGCCGCGAGCCGCAGCAGCTCGCGGCTGTCGGCGTCCCGCCAGCGTTCGTCCGACGACGGGAACATGCCGCCGATGTCGCCGAGCCCGGCCGCGCCGAGCAGCGCGTCGATGATGGCGTGCAGCACCGCGTCGCCATCCGAATGGCCGGCAAGGCCGCGGTCGTGCGGCACCTCGACGCCGCCGAGGACGAGGCGGCGTCCGGACGCGAAGGCGTGTGCGTCGAACCCCTGGCCGATGCGCATGCGGCGATGATAGCGGGCGCCAGCGGTAGCGGCGCGGCAATGCGGGGCGCGGCACGCTCGCTCGCAGATGCCAGGTGACGGGCCCGCGGCCGCTGGCTCCACGGGCCGTCGGTCCCGCGGCAACATGGTGCCTTCGTCACCCGGCGGGGCTATGCGGCTCCGCTATGATGCCAGGCGTCATGGAGGACTACGAGGCGTACGGACAGCTACGCGAGCGGCCGGCCACGGTGCCCCGGACGAACGGGCCGGAGGCGGCAACCACTCCGGCCACGGCCCCGCAGGTGGCGCCGCTGCCGGGCACCGCGCCACCGCTGGCGAAGCCGAAGCGCTCGCACTGGCTGCGCAACATCGTGCTCGTCATCGTCGCCTACTTCGTGCTGGCGCTGGGCACGATGATCCAGCCGATCCCGGTGCCGTTCACGTCCATGCGCGTGGCCGTGCCCTTCCCCGGCGGGCCGGCGCTGATGTTCGGGCTGCCAAACCGGCCGTTCACCGTGCTCGTCGTCGGCGTCGACCTGCGGCCGGTGCAGTCCGGACCCGCGCGCACGGACACGATCCTGCTGCTGCGGCTCGACCCGGACTCCGACGACGCGTCGTTCCTCAGCATCCCGCGCGACTCGCTCATGCAGGTGCCCATGCCGGACGGCAGCGTCACGCAGGACCGCATCAACACCGCGTTCGTCTACAACTACTCCACCGAGGACAGCGCCGCCGGCCCGCGGGCGCTGATGGACACGATCGAGCGGAACCTCGGCATCCACGTCGACTACTACGTCGTCTTCGACCAGCGCAGCGCCGCCGACCTCATCGACGCGATGGGCGGCGTCACGATCGACAATCCGCGCGAATTCGGGCAGGCGGACTACTCCGACGACGACGTGAACGTCATCCCGCAGCACTTCCCCGAGGGCGAGCTGCACCTCGACGGGTACGAGGCGGTGGCGTACGGCCGCATCCGCGAGGGCTCGACGGACTTCGACCGCATCGAGCGCCAGCAGCGCGTGGCCGCAGCGCTGATGGACCAGGCGGCGTCGCCCGGGTCGCTGTTCCGCATCCCCTCGATCTACTCGTCGTTCAAGAAGACGGTCGACACGAACCTGAGCGCGCGGCAGTCAGCCGGCGTGCTCTCGCTGCTGAAGCGCGTGGACGACAGCGACCTGAAGACGAAGTCCCTGGGCGACGCGGCGGTCTCGTGCGCGTCGTGCAGCGCGTCGATCCAGCTCCTGGACCCGGTGAAGACGCAGGAGATCGTCGCCGAGGCGTTCGGCGCGGAGGCCGGCGAGCGCGCGGCGACGCTGCTGGTGCAGGCGGGCGTTACGCCGTAGCTCCGAGGTCCGTGGACGTCGGGTGATCGAGCGTATCCGACCACGAGCAAGGCAACGTCTCGGGTGGAGACCCAGATGGCGTTAGCACCCTGAGGCGGCTGAGCTGCCGGTTGTTCGATATGTCTGGCCCGCGCGCCGCCGTGTACTCCTCCAGCGCCGCCTTCACCAGGTCGGACATCGACAGATGGTTGCGTTTCGCCATCGCGCGCAGCAATCGGACGCGCTCGTACGGCATGCGCACCGACAGCACGGCGCTCGCATTCCGCGAGACGCGGACACGCTTGGGGTGGGCAAAGTCCCATCGGTCGTCGCCGGAAACCCGGCCTTCGGCCTCGCCGCGAAGCCGGCGTTCCTCAGCCCGCGTCAGCTTCCTTGGCGCCATGCTTCCACCTCGTCTTCTCGCTCCGTGGGAAAACCCGTAATCGGTCGCCAGATTCCCGCTACGCGATCGGTCGGGACGAGGACGATCGTCCACAGCAACCCGTCGAGGTCTTCCCCGATCATCAGATGTGTCCCTGTCTTTCCGGCGCGATTCGCGATGATGACCGGCTCGTCGTACCAGATTGCATGGACTGTTGCCTCGTCGACACCTCTCTTCAACAGGTGAGCGCGGTTGAACGCATCGAACTCGAATCCATTGACACCGACGGCCGGGTCGTCCATGTGGCCTTGTGGTGGCGCTCCTGCCTCCCGTATTGTATACGATGTATACAACACCATCGACAAATGAGGCCAATCGGATGACCAGCGAATCTATCCCGGCGACCATCTCCGCTGACTTCCTCATCCTCGCCGACGCGGCGCAGGTGCAGGGCGAGAAGCTGTACCTGCTCGGCGGCGGCTGGTCCGCCGTCTGGGTGAAGCAGTTCCCCGCCCAGCACCAGATGGCCGTCGCCGCCGGCATCCTCGTGCCCTGGCTCGACACCAACGTGAAGCATCACTTCAAGGTCGCCGTCAGGACGGATGACGCGCAGACGACCTTCGGGCAGGTGGAAGGCGAGTTCGAGCAGGGGCGGCCGGCCGGCGTGCCCGCCGGGACGACGCAGCGCGTCATGCTGGCGATCAACATGGGCGTCCGCCTCGAGCGGGCGTGCGAGGCCGTCGCCGAGCTGTTCCTCGATGGCGGGCTGGCACGCTCCGTGCCCTTCCGCATCGTGCAGCGCCCCGCGCGCTGATCCGCGCGCCACAGCCGGAGATCCTGGGCTCCGATCAGCGGGCGCGCGGCGTGATCACGTCGTTCAGCGCATCCCCCAGCAGGTTGAACGACAGGATCATCAGCGCGACGATCGCGGCCGGCACCAGCAGCAACTGCGGGTGGTTCTCCAGCACCGTGCGCGGCGCCCCCTCCGTGATCAGCGCGCCGAAGCTGGGGTTGGGCGGCTGGATGCCCACGCCCAGGAACGTCAGCCCGATCTCCGCAAGGGCGATGGTGCCGAGCGACGCCGTGACGCCGACGATCACCAGCGGCAGGACGCCCGGCAGCAGGTGGCGGAAGAGGATGCGCATCGTGCCGGCGCCGTATGCCTCGGCGGCCAGCACGTAGTCGGCGTCACGCAGCGTCATCACCTGCGTGCGGATCAGTCTCGCGCCGCCGACCCAGCCGAAGAGCGACAGC
Source organism: Dehalococcoidia bacterium (assembly GCA_035583735.1). Classification (GTDB taxonomy): domain Bacteria; phylum Chloroflexota; class Dehalococcoidia; order DSTF01; family JACRBR01; genus DATMAH01. The sequence continues at coordinate 3,566 of DATMAH010000265.1, read as the reverse complement.
GCGAGGAAGATGATGAAGAAGTCGGCGAACGCGGTCTCGGTGAGCCAGCTCCAGCCGACGGCTTCCTCCATGTCCTCGATCCAGCCGACGAAGCGCGGACGCAGCGTCGTCGCGATGAGGATCAGGAGCGGCAGTCCCGGCAGCGAGGCGAGGATCTCGCCCGTGCGCATGATCACCGCGTCGACCCAGCCGCGCCGGTAGCCGGCGAGCATGCCCAGCGTCAGCGGCAGCAGGATGCTCCCGGTAGCCGTCACGGCCAGCGTCACGATGACCGTCGTGCGCATGGCGAAGATGCTGCGGGAGAGCATATCGCGCCCCAGCCGGTCGGTGCCCAGGGGGTGCTCCCACGACGGGCCCGCGAACGTGTTGTCGAGGTCCTGGTCGGAGTAGCTGTACGGGGCGATCCACGGCGCCAGGATGCCCACGGCGTACATGACGACGATCACGGCGATGCAGAGCACGGCCAGCCGCTTGCGCAGCAGCCGGCGTAGCGTGCGGCCAAACGGGCTGGCCGCACGCCGTTCCTCCGCCGGCACGTCGTACTCGTAGGCCTCAATCGCGACAGCCATCAGCGCACCGTGCCCGACGCGCGGATGCGCGGGTCGATCCAGATCAGCAGCAGGTCGACGGCGAGGTTCGCCAGGACGAAGGCGGTGGAGATGATGACGACGACGGCCAGGATCACGTTGTAGTCGCGCCCGCGTACCGCCTCGTACATGAATGAGCCGATGCCAGGGATGCCGAGCAGGATCTCGGTGAAGAACGCCCCCTCCAGCAGCCCGACCATGGACAAGCCGACGACCGTCGTCATGACGGGCAGCACCGAGTTGCGGAAGACGTGGCGCGTCACGACGGTGAACTCGTCGAGACCCTTGGCGCGCGCCGTTCGGACGAACTCGTCGTTCATCGTCTGCAATGTCGCGGCGCGCGCCAGCCGCGCCACGCCGGCGATGCCCGGCAGCGAGAGCGCGATCGTCGGGATGATCATCGAGCGCGAGAACAACCCATCGAAGCCGCCCGGCGGCACCCAGCCGAGGTGCACCGACAGCACCAGCACCAGCATCGGCACGACGACGAGCACGGGGACCGACTGGAACACGAGGAAGAAGGCGATGACGGAAGGGTCCACCCACGTCCCCTGCCGGGTGGCCGCGTACACGCCGGCCGGGATGCCGACGAGGAACATGATGATGAAGGCGTACAGCCCCAGCCGCATCGAGACCCACATCTTCGGGAAGATGATCTCGGTGACGTCGCGGTCGCGGAACGTGAAGCTGGGCCCGAAGTCGCCCTCCGTCACCACCTGCCGCAGCCAGATGACGTACTGCTCGTGCACCGGCTTGTCGAGGCCATAGTTGGCGCGAGCGCGGTCGAACGCCTCTTCGTCGCGGTAGACGCCGGAGTACGTGGAGATGGGGTCGCCGGGGCCCCAGCGCGTGATGTAGAAGGTGCCCAGGCTGACGACGAGCAGCGTCAGCGGGAGGAGCAACAGGCGCCGCAACGCGTAGCCGGCGATGCCGTCCATGCTCTCAGCCCGTCAGCGGTCGATGACGACGTCGCGGTACCGTTCGATGACGAGCGACGGGAAGGTGAAGTTCTGCACGTACGGCTTCACCAGCGCGTGCGTCTGGTCGAAGAACATCGGGATCCAGACGGCGTCCTCGACCACGCGCTGCTCGATCTGGCGGTAGAGGGCCAGCCGCGCCTCCGTGTCGCGCTCCACACGCGCCTGTTCGATGAGCGCGTCGACCTCGGGGTTGGCGTACTGCGTGTCGTTCTGCTTGCTGGCGCTGTGGAACTTGATGTCCAGGATGTTCTCCGGGTCCGGGTAGTCCATGATCCAGCCGATGTGGAACATCTGGTAGCGGCCCTGGTCGACGTCCTGGAAGAACGTCGCCGCCTCCGCCTGCTGGATCTCCACGTCGACGCCCAGGTTGTCCTTCCAGTACTGCACCATCGCCTCGGTCGTCGGCCCGACGGTGGCGCCGGCGCCGCTCTCCGCCAGCGTGATCGGCGGCATGTCGCCGGCGTAGCGCGACTCGGAGAGGAGCTGCTTCGCGCGCTCCGGGTCGTACGGGTACGTGATGTCCGTCTCGTCATAGCCGGGGACGCCGGGCATCAGGATGCCGTCGGCGACGGGGATCGCCGACTGCAGCACCACTTCCGCGATCTTCTCGCGGTCGACAGCCAGCGCGAAGGCCTGGCGCACCTTCGGGTCGTCGAACGGCGGCACGTTCACGTTGAAGCCGATGTAGTCGACCGACTGGCGCGGCACCTGCACGTACTCGGCGTTCAGGCGGTCGGACGGGTCCTGGATGCGCTGCAGGTCATCGAGCCCGACGCCGGTGATGTCGATCTCGCCCTCTTCGTACAGGATCAGCGACGAGCCGCCGGACAGCTCGAAGCGGACGGTCTGCAGCTTCGGCGGGCCGAGATGGTGCCGCTCATACGCCTCGAGGACCAGGCGCTCGCCCAGCCGCCACTCCTTCAGCTTGTAGGGGCCGGTGCCGTTCGGCTTCTGCGTCCAGCGCCGCGGGTTCGACTCGATCTGGCGCTGGTCGACGACATAGGCGGTGGGATACGTGAGCTTGTAGAGGAAGTAGGGCTTTGGCGCGTCGATGGTGATCTCGATCGTGAAGTCGTCGACGATGCGGAGGCCGGCGAGCTCCTCCGCCCGGCCGCGGGCCAGGTCTCGCGCTCCCACGATGTCGCCGAGGAAGTTCTCCGCCGTGATCGACCCTGTCTCCGGCCGCAGTGACCGTTCGAAGGAGTACTTCACGTCTTCTGGCGTCACCGGCCGTCCGTCATGGAACGTGGCGTTGCGGGCGATCGTGAACGTGTACGTGGTGCCGTCGTCGCTGACCTCATAGCGTTCGGCCAGGTCAGGCTGGACCTGCAGGTCCTTATCGAGGCGGACGAGGCCGGAGAAGATCTCGACGATGTAGGCCGCGGAGTCGGCGTCCTGCACGACGGCGGGGTCCAGCACCAGCGGGTCAGAGCCGCGGAGGCGGAGCTCGCCGTCGCCGGCCGGCGTATCGTCGCCCGAGTCGCCGTTCTCGCCGGAGCTTTCAGTGCGGCCCGCCTGGGCCCCGTCCCCGTCGCCGTTGTCGTCGCCGCCCGCCATCACCAGCACCAGCCCGGCGATGCCCAGGATCACGACGGCGACGACGGCGAGTATGGTCAGGGTGAGCCTGTTGCTCATGGAGTTCTCCCTCAGCTTCCGGCCCGCGCTCCCCGAGTCCACGATCTTATCAGAGAGGAGCCACACGGGGCGCGGCGTGGCGCTCGCGAAGAGTGTACGGACGGAGGCGGCGGCGTCATGTTCGGGAAGTCCCGCATTCTCGGGAGAACAGAAGGGCGGCGACGGGCGTATCGATGGAGTGAGGCCCTTGGAGATGGCGACTGGCTACGTTTACGGGGCCTTCGCGTTGTCTGATATGATTGCGTGCGCTTCGCGCCTCGGGACGCCCGCCCGCCGAACATAAACCTGTATGAGCGAACGAATCTCGCCGATGCACGACCCATCGGCCGCGCTGGAGGCGGGCGCCGCCGCACCCCACTTCCCA
>DATMAH010000264.1:0-7759 GCA_035583735.1 Dehalococcoidia bacterium | reverse complement strand
CGCGGATAGCCGCACCGTGCGCAGCGGCGCGGGGCTATGCGATGCGACGGCCGGGGCGTGCGGGAGCGGCGGTTAGGTGCCGCTCCACGCGGTGTGGGAGGGGTCGTCGCCCTCGCCTTCGGCGGGGGGCTGGTCGCCCTGCCATTGCTGCGGCTCGCCGCCGGTGATCTCGCCTTCGGGCTGCGGCGGCGGGGGCGGTTCGCCCGACGCGTCGTGGAGCGAGATGTTGGCTTCTTGCAGCGCGCGCTCGGCGTCGAGCAGCGCGTCGTAGTGCGGCACCAGCGGCTGCAGGCGGGCGATCTGCTGCTCGATGCGGACCTTCTCCGCCTCGAGGTTTGCGAGCGTGATCTTCACCTGCTGCGTGCGCTGTTCGAGCTGTGCGAGGAAGGAGTCGCTCACGTCGTGTTGCCTTTCGTCTGTGCGTCCAGTGATCCGTGCGCCGTTAGCATCGCGCGTGCGGCGCTGGTTTTCAAGATCGGCGGGTGCGTCGTCGCGGGCGCCTGGGGCGGTGGCGGTGGTTGGCGCGGCGCGCGCTCGTTGTTGCTCAGCGGCGCGTCGACGTTCGCGCGGGACCGGCGGCAGGAGGGATGCGAAGAGCCACGAGAGGAGCTCGCGGATGGCGGTGGAGAGGAAGCGAAGCAGGAGGAGCATGGCGGCCGCCCTGGCATGCGCGCCGTCAGGAGGTGGCGGCGGCGGCGACCTTTGATTCGGCGGCGAGGTCTGATTCAACCATCATGTGGATGAGCTGCTCGAAGGTGATGCTCGGCTTCCACTTGAGCTTTTTGCGGGCCTTGGAGGCATCGGCGATGAGGAGGTCCACCTCGGCCGGCCGCATGAACTGCGGGTCGCTGCGGACGTAATCCTTCCAGTTGAGGCCGAGGTGCTTGAAGGCGATGTCGGCAACTTCTTTGATCTGGTGCGTCTCGCCGGTGCCGATGACATAGTCGTCGGGCCTGGGCTGCTGGAGCATGAGGTGCATCGCGCGCACGTAGTCGCCGGCGAAGCCCCAGTCGCGCCGGGGTTCCAGGTTGCCAAGCAGGAGCTCCTTCTGGAGCCCGAGCTTGATGCGCGCGGCGGCGAGGGTGATCTTTCGCTCGACGAACTCCGGGCCGCGGCGGGGGGAGCCGTGGTTGAAGAGGATGCCGCTGCAGGCGTGGATGCCATAGCTCTCGCGGTAGTTGACGGTGATGTAGTGGGCGTAGGCCTTGGCGACGCCGTAGGGGCTGCGGGGGTAGAACGGGGTCTGTTCGTTCTGCGGCGTCTCGCGCACCTTGCCGAACATCTCGCTGCTGGACGCCTGGTAGAAGCGGATGCCGTTGCCGGACTTCGACCGCGAGCGGGTGGCGCCGGTGGCGAGGCGGATGGCCTCCAGCATGCGGAGGGCGCCGAGGCCGGTGATCTCGCCGGTGAGCTCCGGCTGGTTCCAGGAGAGGGCGACGAAGCTGATGGCGGCGAGGTTGTAGACTTCGTCGGGCTTGACCTTCTGGACGACGTTGATGAGTGACGCCTGGTCGAGGATGTCGCCGTCGACGATCTTCACGTCCGGGAGCTCGCGCTCGATGGTGGGGCGCTTCGGGTTCGCCTGGCCGCGGATCAGCCCGTAGACGTCGTAGCCCTTTGAGAGCAGGTATTCGGAGAGGTACCAGCCGTCCTGGCCGGTGATCCCCGTGATGAGCGCGCGCGGCATGCCCTGGCCTCCCTACACCAAACCCGAATCGCGGGCAGGATAGCGGATGGCGGCGGGAGCGGCAGTTGGTACAGTCCCGGATTCAGCCCATGGGCTGAAGGACGCGCGTCGGCTCGATCTTGAGGATGACGCGGCGGTCGTCGGGCTTGTTGTAGGGGTATTTATCCTGCCCGAGGTACTTCTTCGCGAGGCGGTCGATGTCCTCAAACGCCCCTTCTTCTGTCATGTCGACGACGCGGCCACGGATCTCGATGTAGGAGTAGGGGTTATCGGGATTCTGCACGCTGATGGAGACGCGGGGGTCGCGCTGGACGTTGCGCACTTTCGCGCGCTTGATCTCGCTGTTGACGATGACGTGCGTGCCGTCGTAGTCGATCCAGACGGGGGAGGTCTGGGGCGAGCCGTCGGGGTTGATGGTAGCGATGTAGGCGAAGACGGGCGCCTTGAGGATGGCGGCCTGGGCCTCGGTAAGCTTGGCCATGAGGGATCCCTTTCTATGTGTGGATGTGGTCGTGCCGGTGACGGGTGCAACGTACAGGAGAAAGTACTGTGCGTTCAACGTCCGGCATGACATAAGGAGTAGCGTGTGACGATCGTGCGGGCGGTCGTGTTCGACGTCGGCAATACGCTGTGGTTCGAGGCGCGGCGGCCGGACGAGGCAGCGATCCGCCGGCTGCAGGCGGAGCGGCTTGCGCCGGTGGTGCGTGGCTGGGGCGTCGAGCTGAGCGAGCCGGAGATCGCGCTGATCGAGCAGGACGTGTGGGACGCCTACATGGCGGCGGTGGAGGTGGAGCAGGGGCGCGGCTCGCCGCGCGACCCGAGCCTGCCGTTCCTGGTGCGCGGCGCGCTGGCCGTCCGCGGCCTGGAGATCACGCAGGAGCAGGCGGAGGAGTGGTGGCGGGCGAGCTGGATCAACGAGGAGCACTTCGGGATGCAGCTCTACCCGGATGCGCTGGACGTGCTGGCCGCGCTGAAGGCGATGGGAGTGCGCATCGGCATCAACACGAACCGGCCATGCACCGCGGAGATGCACCGCCCCGGCCTCGACGACGTTGGCATTGGAGCGTACGTAGACGCGGTCGTGTGCTCGGGCGATACAGGTTGGTACAAGCCGCATCCGTCGACGTTCGAGCTGGTGCTGGAGCGGCTGGGCGCGGCGCCGGGCGAGGCGGCGATGGTGGGTGACGGCTGCGAGGTGGACATGCTGGGCGGGAAGCGTGCGGGGATGCGGACGGTGTGGAAGCTGAACGGACGGTACGGGGTGGCGCCGTGCCCGCACGCGGACTTCGAGATCCACGACCTGGCGGAGCTGCTGAGTCTGCCGCTGTTCGGCGTGGAGGGCCGGCGGGTGGCGGCGGAGAGCCCGATGCCGCACGAGGACGACAACGAGGGCCGGTGGTGATCGCCGGTACACTGTCGCCGTACCGGTGAACTGAGCCTGCGATGCCACGACCGCGCGTCTACTCGACCCCAGCCATCGTCCTGCGCCAGCGCAAGCTGGGTGACGCCGACAAGATCCTCGTGCTGTATACGGCGCGCGGGGGCAAGGTGGAGGTGGTGGCGAAGGGCGTGCGGAAGGCGCGCAGCCGCATGGCGGGGCACGTGGAGCCGATGGCGCACGCGAACGTCCAGGTCGCGCAGGGGCGGTCGCTGGACGTGCTGACGCAGGTGGAGACGATCGAGCCGTTCGCGGAGCTGCGCGTGGACCTGGACCGGATGAGCCGCGGGCTGTACGCGTGCGAGCTGCTGGACCGCTTCACCGAGCCGCGCCACGAGTCGTTTGAGCTGTACCGGCTGCTGCTGGACACGCTGCGGCGGGTCGCCACGATGGAGGATATCGACACGCCGGTGCGGTTCTTCGAGATGGCGGTGCTGGACGCGATGGGCTACCGGCCGGAGCTGGACGAGTGCGTCGGCTGCCGGTCGCGGCTGGCGGCGGTGACGAACTTCTGGAGCCCGGCGGGCGGCGGCGTGCTGTGCCCGCGCTGTGTGCCCCAGGACGCCGCGGTGCGGCCGCTGACAGTCAACGGGCTGAAGATGATGCGGTTGCTGCTGCACGGGCGCTACGGCGATGTCGCGCGGGTGACGGTGGACGGCGCGCTGGCGGCCGAGCTGGAGCGCGAGATGCTCGATTACGTGCGCTGGGTGCTGGAGCGCGACGTGCGGTCGGCGGCGTTCATCGACACGCTGCGGCGGCGGCCGCGTCGCAGCGGGGCCGCGGCGGCGGCGCCGGGCGCGCTGGGCGTCTCGGCGACGTAGCTGTTAGGCTGGAGCGGCTGCCGAAGACAAGCGCGAGAGGGCGATGCATGCCGCTGTATGAATACTTCTGCAAGCACTGTGACGGCGTCTTCGAGACGATCCGGCAGATGAGCGCGTCGTCGGACCCGGCGCCCTGCCCGGTGTGCGGGAAGAAGGCCGGCCGCATCCCGCCGACGTCGTTCAACGCGCGGACGATGCGCGACGGCTATGCGCGGGCGATCCCGGACCGGGGGACGTACTGGCACCTGGGGAAGGAAGTGAAGAAGCGGATCAGTGGCAAGGTGCGGTTGAACGAGCACCCGGAGCTGACGAAGCCGAAGCCGCCGAAGGTGCTGAGCAAGGGCGAGCGCGCGGCGCTGGCGGACCGTCGCGAGGCTGAGCGCAAGGAAGAGCGGCGCCGCGTGAAGGAAGGCGGCCTGCGCTACATCGACCGGACGAAGCGGCTGCCGAAGATCGGGGATTAGGGGCGGCGGTCTTCGGAGGGCGGACGTCGGCGGGAGCGGGAAGAGGGGGGAGGCGAGCGCAACTGCCTCGTGGGGCGAGAGGCGGCGTCGCCCACAACCTTTCAGACAATCCCGACGACCAACGACCAACGACCAACGACCAACGACCAGCGACTCACGACCAACGACTCACGACCAACGACTAACGATCAACGGCGCGCTACGCAGCACCATCACCCATCACCAACCACCCACGGCGCAGGACGCACGACGCGCGTCAGTCCAGGGTGCAGTGTTCGGGGGCGAGGTCGGGGCGGAGGGCGCTGAAGATGGGGAAGCGGAGATAGCCGTCGGGCGACCATTCGCTGAAGCGGACGTGGCAGACGAGGCGCGGCTGCACCCAGAAGATCAGGCGGAAGATGGGCGGCGGGTCGTGGAACGGCGATTGGGGCGTGTGCAGGGTTTCGAGCCGGGCGACGAGGTCGCGCGCCTCGGTGTCGGTGAGGCCGCCGCTGACGGAGCCGACGTACTCGAAGCGGCCCTCGGAGTAGCCGCCGAGCAGGAGCTGGCTGAACGGCTCGCCCTTGCGCCGCGCGCCGCCGAACGCGTAGCCGCCGATGACGAAGTCGCCGGACTGTAGCGCACGGACCTGGAGCCAGCTCCGCGACCGGCGCCCGGGCGTATAGACGCCCGCTTTCGTCTTCGCGACGATGCCCTCGAGCTTGCGGTCGACGACGGCCTCGTAGAAGGCGATGCCCTCGTCGTCGACGAAGTCGACGGCGGAGAACTCGGCGCCGGCCGTAGCGGCGTCGTGGAGGCGGTTCTTGCGCTGCCAGAGCGGCCGTTCGAGCAGCGAGCGCCCGTCGAGCCAGAGGATGTCGTAAGCCTGGTAGGTCACCTGCGCCTCGAGCTTCTTGAGGCGGAACTCGACCGGCGGCGCATCCGGGCTGCCGGCGGCGGCGACGCTGCTGGCGACCGTGGCCATGCGCGGCCGCAGGAGGTCGAACGACGGCTGGCCCTCGCCGTCCACAGCGACGATCTCGCCGTCGAGGATCGCCTCGTGTGCGCGCACACGGCCGGGGAGGGTGCTGAGCTCCGGGAAGTAGGGCGTGAGGTCGATGCCGTTGCGGGCGCGCAGGCGGACGGCGCCGTCGCGGATGTAAGCGATGGCGCGGACGCCGCCGCAGAGCAACTCGAAGATGTGCTCGGGGGAGTCGAAGGGCTCGCGCGCGTCGGCGGCAAGCATGGGTTCGAGCTGGGAGGGCATGCGGCCGCCCGTGCCGCCGATGCGCGGCGCGGGCAGGGAGGTGAGGCGAGTCGGTCCTTCGTCTCGTGGTCCTGGCGTCATCCAGCACGCCGGCGGCGAGCGGGCTTCCGCTCCTCCGCCTCTTCCGGCTCCTCCGTTGCCTCGGCCCTGCCGTCGGCGCGTTCGCGCTTCGCGGCCTCGACGCTGGCGCGCAGGGCTTCCATCAGGTCGGTGATCTTACCCTTTGCGGCGGCGGGGCGCTTGATCTCCTCACCCTCAGCCTTGCGCTCGATGAGTTCGAGGAGGGCCTCGCGGTAGTTGTCGTGGTACTTCTCGGGCTCGAAATCTGCCGTGAGCATCTCGACGAGCGAGCGGGCCATCTTCAGCTCGCGCTCGCTGATCTCGATGTCGCCGGGGATGTTGAGGTCCTCGACCGGGCGGATCTCGTCGGCGTAGAACATCGTCTCGAGGGCGATGGTGTTCTCGTAGACGCGCAGGGTGCAGAGCTGCTCCTTCTGGCGCAGGGTGACTTTCGCGATGGCGACCAGCTCGGAGTCCTTGAGCACCTCGCGGAGGAGGGCGAACGGCTTTGTGCCGACCTTGTCGGGCTCGAGGTAGTAGGTCTTCTGGTAGTAGATGGGGTCGATCTGGGAGAGGGGGACGAAGTCCGTGATCTCGATGGTGTGGGTCGTATCGACGGGCACTTTATCGAAGTCCTCGGGCTCCATGATGACGTACTGGTCCGGGGCGATCTCGTAGCCGCGGGCGACGTCGTTCCACTCGATGACGGCGTCGTCCGCCGGGCAGTAGCGCTGCTGCTTGATGCGCACGCCGTCCTGCTTGTGGAGCAGGTGGAAGGCGACGTCCTTCTCCTCGGTCGCCGTGTAGAGCTTGATGGGGATGGAGACCATCCCGAAGCTGACGGCGCCCTTCCAGATCGACCTGGGCATGTGTCCTCCGTAGACCCGCTCCCGGCGGATTGCCATTCAGCTTCCCCTACGGCGCGACGCGCTGTCAATGCGGGAACGGGAGGGCTCCTGACAAATGCATGGCAGGTACGCAGTCGACAATAAGCGTCGGTTGCATTCACAATGTCGCGATTCGCAGGGGAGGGGCGATGAAGGTCGGGGTGAAGATCGGGCCGGCGCTGGGGCCGGACGTGGCCCGCGCGGCGCGCGCCGCGGAGCGCACCGGCTTCGACTCGGTGTGGCTGAGCGAGCGCGTCGTCACGCCGCTCGACAAGCCGCACGCGTACGACCCCATGGTCGACCCGTGGATCGCGCTGGCGTACGTGGCGGCGGTGACGGAGCGCGTGCGGCTGGGGACGAGCGTGAGCCAGATCGCGCTGCGGCCGCCGGTGCTGATGGCGCGCGAGCTGGCGACGCTCGACCGGCTCTCGACGGGGCGGCTGATCGTCGGTGCCGGGGCGGGCTGGGTGCGGGAGGAGTTCGAGGCCGCCGGCGTCGGGTTCGACGACCGCGGCGGACGGCTGAACGAGTCGATCCGCGCGATCCGGCGGCTGTGGACGGCGCCGGAGCAGGGGTGGGAGGGGACGTATGTCCGCATACCGCCGGTGGGCATCGTGCGGCCGCTGACGCCGGGCGGACCGCCGATCTTCCTCGGTGGCGTGCTGGAGCCGGGGCTGAGGCGCGCGGCGCGGCTGGGCGACGGCTTCATCGCGACGACGCGGGCGGTGCAGGAGCTCGCGGCGCTGCGCGGGCGGCTGCTGGAACTGCGAGAGCAGTACGGCCGCACGGGCGACTTCCCGTTCTACACGCAGGCATCGCCGCCATCGACCGCGGAGGAGGCGCGGCGCATGGCCGACGAGTACGCGTCGCTCGGCGTGGACGGACTGATCCTCACATACCCGGGGGACGTGCCGGACGCGTTTCTCGCGGCGGAGGAGGCGACACGCGCGCTGCTGGAGGCGGCACGAGCATGATGGGGCCGGCGGACACCGCGAGCGTCGATGCGCACCTGGTGCCGCTAGCCGGCGTGCTGCCGGACGGCGTCGCGGGCATCGACGCGGGGATGACGCTGACCAAGCTCGTGCGCCGCGACGGGTCGGCGGTGACGGTCGACGTGCGCGAGACGGTGACGCTGGCGGACGGCGACTGGCCGGGC
>DATMAH010000263.1:0-2077 GCA_035583735.1 Dehalococcoidia bacterium | reverse complement strand
CGCGGATCACTGCGCCGCCTTCGCCGCCGCGCGCTCGCGGTACGCCTGGACGATGCGGTGCGTCACCTCGTCCGGCGTCAGCTCGTCGGTCTCAATCACCAGGTCGGCCTCGTCGTACAGCGGCTGGCGCTGGGCCTTCAGCTCGCGAATGCGCGCGAGCGGATCGCCGCCGGCGAGCAGCGGCCGTTCAGAGATGTGCTCGCCGGACTGCGCGATGCGCGCGGCGATCGTCTCCGGCCGCGCGTCCAGGCACACGACGAAGCCGCGCTGGCGCATGCGTGCGCGGTTGGCCTCGGCGAGGACGGTGCCGCCGCCGGTGGCGATGACGACGCGCTCGAGGGCGGCCGCCTGCTGCACCGCCTCGGCCTCCAGGGCGCGGAACGCCGCCTCGCCGCCGCGTGCGAAGATCGCGCGCACCGGCTCGCCTGCGCGCTCCGTCACCATCGTGTCGATGTCGACGGCGGCCCAGTCGAGCGCGGCGGCGAGGGCGCGCGCGACGCGGGACTTCCCGGTTGCCATGAAGCCGGTGAGCCAGATGCGGTCGTCGGGCATGGTTAGACCTCGCGGAGCTTTCGCGGGCCGGTGGTCGCCTCGAAGGAACGCCAGTTGCGCAGCGTCTCCTTCAGCGAATCGCCCCCGAACTTCTCGAGCGCGGCGGTGGCGAGCACGATCGCGCACATCGCCTCGACGATGACGCCGGCAGCGGGGACGACGCAGACGTCGCTGCGCTCGTAGTGCGCGGGCACCTCCTCGCCGGTGGCGAGGTCGGCGGTCGGCAGCGAGCGGGGGAGCGTGGCGATGGGCTTGAGCGCCACGCGGACGATGATGTCCTGGCCGTTGGTGATGCCGCCTTCGAGGCCGCCTGCGTTGTTCGTCTCGCGCTCCCACATGCGGCCCGACCAGCGCTCCGCCGGCATGATCACGTCATGCACGTGGGAGCCGGTGTTGCGCGTGAGGCCGAAGCCGCCGCCGATCTCGACGCCCTTCACGCTGTGGATGCTCATCAACGCCTGTGCCAGCAGCCCATCGAGCTTGCGGTCCCAGTGGACGTGGCTGCCAAGCCCGATCGGCACGCCGGAGACGCGGCCTTCGACGACGCCGCCGAGCGTGTCGCCGCTGTTCCTCGCGTCGTCGATCGCGGCGACCATCTTCTCCTCCGTCGCCTTGTCGGCGACGCGCACGGGCGACTCTTCGACCGCGGCCCAGTCGACCTCGTCCGGCACCGTCGCGTCGACGCCGCCGATCTGGACGACGTGGCTGTGGAACTCCATGCCGAACTCTTCGAGCAGCCGCTTGCAGACGGCGCCGACGGCCACGCGCGCCGCTGTCTCGCGGGCGCTCGCGCGCTCCAGGATCGGGCGCACCTCGTCGAAGTCGTACTTCACGGTGCCGGCGAGATCGGCGTGGCCGGGGCGGAGGCGCGTGACCTTCTCCAGCTCCGCCTCCACCGGCGCGACGGACATCTGCTCTGTCCAGTTCACCCAGTCGCGGTTCTGGATCATCAGCGCGATGGGCGAACCGAGCGTCTTGCCGTGGCGGACGCCGCTGATGATCTCGGCGCGGTCCTGCTCGATCTTCTGGCGGCGGCCGCGGCCGTAGCCCTTCTGGCGCCGCGCGAGGTCGGCGGCGATGTAGTCCTCGGACAGGTCGAGGCCGGCGGGCATGCCCTCGACGACCATGACGAGCGCCTTGCCGTGCGATTCACCGGCGGTCAGGAAGCGCAGCATCAGTCATCCTCGTAGAAGACGGCGGGGACACCCGACGGCCCGGTGGCGTCGGGGTCGATGGGCAGCGGATTGCCGTGGTCATCGAGACGGTAGCGGCCGTCGAAGGTGCGCACCACCTGCTCGGCGTCCAGTTCGTCCCAGGGCAGCACGTCGGCCACCTCCCGTTTCGCGTAGGTCGAGAGCACGCAGCGCTGGGAGGCGCCGCCCTCGTCCCGGTACGTGCTGTAGATATCGACCTGGACGTAGGGAAGGCGGACGTTCGGGATATCGTAGAGGACCATATCGGCGAGTTTGGCGGTCACTTTCATGCCTTCGTCCAGCGCGCTGCTGACCTGGCGACGGTCGCCGTT
>DATMAH010000262.1:0-2657 GCA_035583735.1 Dehalococcoidia bacterium | reverse complement strand
CAGGTCGCGCCGCGCGCAGATGAGCACCAGGACGGCGGCGCCGACCGCCGCCGCGACGAAGCCGGCCACGTGCCAGCCGATCGCCGCGGCGGTTCCGGCCATCGCCACCGGAGCCGCAGCCCACCCCAGGTTCCCCGCGAGCCCGTGAACGGAGAACGCGTGCCCGAGGCGCGGCTGGCTGACATGGTGGTTGAGCAGCGTGAAGTCGGCGGGATGGAAGATGCTGTTGCCGATGCCCGCCGTGGCGGCAGCCGCGAGGAGCGCGCCGTAGCTGCCCGCCAGGCCGAGCACGACGCCCGACAGCGCGAGCGCCGCGACGCCGAACACGAGGACGCGGTACGCGCCGATGCGATCGACCACGAATCCCGCCAGCGCCTGCCCGACGCCGCTCAGGACGAAGAAGGTCGTCGTCAGCAGGCCGGCGTCGGTGTAGCTGAGGCCGAAGTCCTTCATGAGCCACGGGAAGAGCGGCGGCAGCATGAGGTGGAAGAAGTGCGACGTCCCGTGGGCGAGGCCGACGAGGGCGATGACCCCGGCGTCGCGGCCGGGCGCGCCGGGGGAGGGCTGGCTCATTCCTGTCAGTGTAGTCGACGGCCGGCAGCTTGACGCTCCACCGGACCGGGCGCGGCGGTATGATCACGCTCTGAACGGCATCCTGTCGTGATCCTCCCCTGGAGGTGTGTGGTGAAGAGACTGCTTCTGTGCGCGCTTGCCGCCGCGCTGGCGTCGCCGGTCCCTGCCGCAGCGCAGGGGTCGGGAACGGTCGATCTCAAGGAGTGGCCCGTCGAGTGGGGTGGACGCCCGCGCGATCCGGCCGTCGCCCCCGACGGCAAGGTCTGGTTCGTCGGCCAGGCCGGCAACTACATCGCGAGCTTCGATCCGAAGACCGAGCAGTTCAAGCGGTACGAGATCGAGGAGGGCACCAACCCGCACAACCTGATCGTCGACCCCAAGGGGATCGTCTGGTACGCCGGCAATCGCAACGGCCGGATCGGCCGGCTCGATCCGCAGCGTGGCGTCCTCACTGTCATCATGACCGGAGAGGCGAAGGATCCGCACACGCTGATCTACGACCCGAACGGCTACATCTGGTTCACCTCCCAGGGGTCGAACCGGATCGGCCGCCTCACGATCGCGACCGAGAAGGTCGACCTGATCACGCCGCACGATCAGCCGTCGAACCCGTACGGCATCGTGCTCGACCCGCAGGGGCATCCGTGGGTCGCGCTGTTCCGCACGAACACGCTCGTCCGCATCGATCCCAAGACGCTGGCGCTCACGCGCTACAAGCAGGCGACCGAGGAGTCGCGATCGCGCCGCATCGAGGTGACGCCGGATGGGATGGCGTGGTATGTCGACGAGCCGCGCGGCTATCTCGGGCGCATCAACCCGAAGACGGGCGAGGTGAAGGAATGGCTGATGCCTGGTGGCGCCGGATCACGGCCGTATGCCCTCACCAAGGACGACGAGGGGAGGCTGTGGATCTCGGAGACCGGACCGGTGAAGCAGCTCGTCGGGTTCGATCCGAAGACGGAGCGTTTCGTCTCGGTGAACAAGGTCAGCGGCAACATCCGCCACATGTTCTTCCACCAGCCGACGGGCGCGATGTGGTTCGGGACCGACGCGGGCAACATCGGCCGTCTGATCACGCGGACGATCCGGTGACGGTCCGGATTCCCGCCGTTCTGCTCCTCGCCCTGACGACGGCCGCGGCGTCGCCCGCGGCCGTGTCGCGCCGCGCGACGCCTCCACGCCCGGACGGACCGGCTCCCGCCTACGCCGATGGCGCGCCGCCAGGATTCTCCGGCGGCTTCGGCGAGCCGTCGTGCCATGCGTGCCATTTCCAGGCGGAACCCAACGCGCCGCCGGGACGCGTGTCGATTGACGGGGTGCCGCAGATCTTTGCCCCTGGCCAGCGGTATTCGGTCACGGTCACGCTGGCGCGCCCGGGGATGCGCGCCGGCGGCTTCCAGTTGACGGCGCGTTTTGCGGACGGAGGGCGCCAGGCGGGCACGCTGACCGCCGAGGGCGACGGGCGCGTGGTGGTCGAGAAGAGCGGCGACATCCTGTACGCGAACCAGAAGGCCAAAGGGACGGCACTCGTGGGTCCAGATCGGGCCGAGTGGACGCTGTCATGGACGGCGCCCGAAGCGGGCGGGCCCGTGCAGTTCCACGTCAGCGCCAATGCCGCCGATGCCGACGAGAGCGCGAGCGGCGACTACGTCTACACGGCGACCGTCGAGACGACGCCCGCTGGACGATAGCCGCGATTACAAAGCTGGCGCGCGCCGGCGAAAACACGCGTACCGCCGCGCCCCATGCCGCCCGCGGGAACCCTCCTAAGCCCCTCTCTGCGTTCGATTTGGGCGGACGGCCAGAGCTGGAGCCGTGTTTGCGTGCCGGCAAGATGTGTTCCGTTCCGCCACACCGCCGCTGCCCGTCCTCGTCCTCCACGGCACGCTGCTGCTTCTTGCCGGGCCGCACGTCGCCACGGCTGCGGCTGTGGCGATTGTCGTGATCCAGACGGCCATTGGCGAGCGCTCGCCGCGCCGATGGCTCGCCTGTGCGGCTGATGCGGGCGCCGCCGCGGCGGCGATCCAGGCGGCTGGCTGGGTGTACGCCGCGACGGCGGGCGCGTTTGGCACGGCATGGCCCTG
>DATMAH010000261.1:0-3278 GCA_035583735.1 Dehalococcoidia bacterium | reverse complement strand
ATCCTTCACCGACTTGTTGCGCTCGACGATCTCGTGGGCGATGCGCACCAGCGCCCGTTGGATCGCCTGGGCGTCCATGACCTGAACGGCACGGGTGCCGTTCGCCGTCATGTACCCGCGCCTCGCGCGGGGAGTGCAGGAGCTCCGATCACGCACACACCTTTCTGACCTCGCAGGGTCGAGTTAAAAGGCTGCCGGCTTCCGTACCGGTCGTTCGCTACCTAACGCGCCGCGATCCCCCGAGTCAAGACGACTCCGCGCGGTACACGAACCAGCGCGCGCACGAGGTGTAGCAGTCGTACGTTTCCGCGAGCGCATACCGCCCGCCGAACGCCTCGAGCGCCGGCGGCGGTACCACCTCCGGATCGGTGCTGGTCTGGATGAACCAGGGCGGCGGCGGGCCGCTGTGGCCGCGCGCCTCGTAGACGAAGCGCTTGGATGAGACCCGCGGGCCGTAGAACCACACGAGCAGCGAGATGCCCGCGTCGTCGCTGCCCGCGAGCCGCACGACGTCCCCCGGGGTTTCCGCGGCGAGCCGAGCCAATGCCTCCGGGTACCCTCCGCGACCCAGGGTCGTGAGCTGCAGCGAGCGCCAGCCGTTGGCCGCGCAGAACACGGTCAGCACGAGGGCGTAGACGGCCTTTCCGCCGGGGCCGGCGCGATACACGCGTCCCAGCACGAGAGCGAACAGCACGTAGAAGAACGCGATGACGACCAGCCCGTAGCGGACAAGCCAGATCTGCAGCGTCGCCCCCACCGCGATCTGCACGGCGAGCATCGCCGCGAAGCAGGTGACGAAGAACGTGCGGACGGGGCCGCCGTCCCGCCGCAACCGGGCGAGGCCCGCGACCGCCACCGCGACCAGGCCCACGGCGCCCAGCGCCGCGCCGGCCGCCGTGCCGGGAAGGCCAAACGTCAGCGACGCCAGGTCGCCGAGAGACCGCTCGAGCGGAATCGGCTCGGAAACGCCGCCGTATTCCATGTGCCGGACGTCGATCACGTAGAGCACCGCCAGGCATGCGATCGGCAGGCCGTGCCAGCGCACGAGGTCGCGCAGCGGCGGCCGCTTGGCCAGCATCCACTGCACGAACCCGGCGTAGACGAGGATGAAGGTAAGGTGCGAGAGCATACCCAGGACGATGGCGAGGCCGAAGAGCAGCGCGTCGCGGCCGTCGTCGGGGCGCGTGCCGTCGCGCTCGAACGCGAGGAACGCCAGCAGCGCCGCGAACACCGCCGGCATGTAGCCGCGCGCCTCGGACGAATAGAGCACCATCAAGAACGACGCGGCGAACAGCATGACGGCGGTGAGCGCCTCGGCGGCGCCCCGGCGGCGCGCCACGGCACCGGCGAGCACGATCGCGCCGGCACCGCTCGCCAGCGCCAGGAGCCGATACAAGAGCCAGCTCTGCCGCTCCCCCAGGGCGTAGAGGAACAGCGAGTTGAGGGGATGGTTGTTGTCGTGGTGCACGGCCGTGAACACGTCGGCAGGCGCCGTCACGCGCCCGAGCAGCCAGAGCGACCACACCTCGTCCTGCCACAGGTTCGTGCTGGCGGCGGCCAGCCGCAGCCCGAGGCCGCCCACGACGACGACTGCCGCCACGGCGGCGAGGCCGCGAGGAACGCCGGGCTGCTCCGCCTCCGCCATCACGACACCGGGTCCGCGGGAAAGCACGGCGGCAGCTCGCACGCCCGAGGCTGCCGCCACGGCCGCCCGGCCGCGCTCGCGCGCGCCAGCACCACCGAGCGGTCGGTCTCGAAGATCACGCGCCACTCGGCCGAGCTGCGCAGCGCCGGCACCACGGGCAATCCGCGGGGCAGCCAGACGTAGTCGGGCGCCAGCGCGTCCACGGCAGCGAGCGCGCCCGGCTCGTTCCAGTACACCGTGGCGTGGCGTGCCAGCTCGGCCGCCGGATACGCGAACTCCCGCCGGCCGTCGAGCGACACCCGCAGCGCCGGCGCGAAGTGCCAGACGGCGTAGAGGCCCCAGTCGGAGTATGCCAGCAGCCGCCCGTCGAGGCGGTTCAGCGCGATGAACCGGGCCGCGCACACGTCCGCCTGGCGGCTGTAGTCCATGTGCAGGCAGCGCATCGAGCGCAGCGTAGCGGCAACGGAGCCGGCGATCACGACGGCGCCGCACACCACCACGAGCACGCGGGTGGCAAGCGGCGTGCGGGCGGCACCCGCCTCGGGCCGGGCGCGTTGCGCCCGACCGGCGAGCAGTGGCGCACCTGCGAAGCCCAGCGTGGCCAGGCCGAAGAACTGCACGAGGCGGCTCACGCGCCACGACGACCACGCGAGCCACCCGAGCACCAGCACCTCGCTCGCCCGCAGCCGCCGCCCGAGCGCAGCCGCCGCACCCATGGCCACCAGCAGCCCCCACACCACCACGAGCGCCCAGCTCGTCTCCGGCAGCGACCGCCACTCGCTTACGTCCTGCAGCACTGGTGTCATCGCCCCCGACAACCGCCACCAGAGCGCCGTGCCGTACGGCGTGGCGACGGTGGCGAGCGCGGCGAGCAGCGCCGTCGCGGCGAGCTGCACGCGCTCGCGCCCGGTGCGGTCGCGGGCGATCAGCTCGCCGGCGCTCCAGAGCAGGACCTCGGCAAGACCGAGCACCCACGACCCATGAAAGTTCGCCCAGACCGCCAGCAGGACCGGTGTGGCGACCAGGCGCAGCCGCCAGCGGGACGCCTCTGCCGCCTGCACGTGCACCAGCAGCGCGAACAGCAGCAGCGCGAAGAGCTGCGGGCGTACGGTCAGCACCGAGGGATAGACGGCGGCGAGACCGCAGAGCGACAGCAGGTCGAGCGCGGGGCCGCGCACGCCCCGGCGGTGTAGTGTCGCCGCGGCGACGAGCACGATGGCCGCGGCCACTACCACCTTGGCGGCCACCAGCCCGGCGGTCCCACCCCACGCCCAGGCGCCGTACATGAGGACATCGGCGAGCCACGACGGGTTCACCCAGGTTCCTAGCCCCGTAAACGTGTAGGGGTCGGCGACGTGCACGCTGCCGGCGGCCACGATGTCGCGGCCGAAGCGCAGGTGCCCCCAGAGGTCGGGATCCGCCCACGTCCGCGCCAGCAGATAGAGGAACAGCGACGCGATGGCGCCGCGAACGAGCCCGACCTCCCAGTCCCTCGACCCCCGCGCGGGCATTCACTCGGCTCGCAGCGGATCCCACAGGTAGAGGAACCGTGGCCCGGCGGCGCGCAGCAGCTCGCCCTCGATGTCGAGCGCCTGCACGTCGGGCCCGCCCTGCCAGCGGGCGTGCAGCGTGT
>DATMAH010000260.1:0-24772 GCA_035583735.1 Dehalococcoidia bacterium | reverse complement strand
CCGCCTCGGGCGCCCTGCCCGCGCCGCCAGGCCAATCATCGACGGCGAGGGCGTGATACCGTCTGTTGCTGGCCTGGCAGCGCGCTTCGGGCAGGGGGAAGCGAGTGCGGCGCGATCGTATGGCGTCCCGCGCCGCACGAGGATAAGCGCGGGCGGCCGCGGGGTTGCATTGGCGTGTCAACCGCATGTCAACCGCGCTCGTTGCAATTGTTAAGTTGACGCTGCTATACTCGCGCCACTTACGAGGGCGGCTTCACCGTGCCCTCTTTCGGCAGGGACGCGAGGGCTTCGCACGGACGCCAGGGCGGGGAGGTGGCCGGCGGGATGGACATATCCAGTTTCCCGAAGTGCCAGAAATGCAAGCAGGGCGACCTGGTGCCGCTGTCGGACTTCGGCAGCCAGGGCGCGGCTATCCACTTCAAGGCCTGGGCCTGCACCAACCCGGAATGCGGCTTCAACATCAAGATCCGCAACGGTGACCTCTACATCGACGAGCCGATCGCCAGCGGCGCGCTGCACAGCCCCCGCGCGCGCTGACGCCGCCCGCGCACAGACCGCCGCCGCTACCGCGACGCGTTGACACCCGATCGGCCCGCTCCTATCGTGAGCCGGGCGTCGCCGTACGCCCTGCACCACGCAACGGAACCCGAAGGAGGACGGCGACGAGCGCGATTCGGCAGGAGATCGAGCAGCTCCGGGAGCGCATGCTGGGCTGCTTCAAGTACGACGGCCCGTACACGCTCGCATCCGGGCGCACGGCGAAGTACTACTACGATGGCAAGCTGGCGACGCAGGACCCGCCTACGGCCTGGCTCGCCGGCAAGGCCATCGTCGATGTCGTGCTCGAGTCAGGAGCCGAGGCGGTTGGCGGCCCGGAGATCGGCTCCATCTTCATCTCCGACGCGGTCGGGCTGGCCGCCCACCTGGAGCGCGGCGTCCGCCTGCCCACGTTCGTCGTCCGCAAGCAGCCGAAGGGCCACGGCACGCAGTCGCAGATCAGCGCCGCGATGACGGACGACGGCGAGCCGCTGATCCGCCCCGGCCGCAAAGTCGCCATCGTCGAAGACGTGATCACGACGGGCGGGTCGATCCAGAAGGCGGTCGACGTCCTGCGGGAGATCGGGGCGGAGGTGGTGCTGGTGGTAGCGCTGGTGGAGCGCCACGAGAGCGGCGAGCGGGCGCTGCGCGGGCAGGGCTTCGAGGTGCTGCGCCTGTTCTACACCGACGAAGAGGGCCGCCT
Organism: Dehalococcoidia bacterium; assembly: GCA_035583735.1. GTDB lineage: Bacteria > Chloroflexota > Dehalococcoidia > DSTF01 > JACRBR01 > DATMAH01. The sequence continues at coordinate 23,532 of DATMAH010000260.1, read as the reverse complement.
CTACATCGACGAGGCGTACGTGCGCCGCGCCGAAGCGGCCGCCGAGCGCGCCGCCGTCGGGCGCTGACGCGCAGGCCGCGCGCGCCGGGCCGATCACAGCTTCAGCGCCAGCACCTCACGATAGATGTCGCCATCGCCCTTGATGTGCACCTGCACGTTCATGATGCGCACCTTGAGGCGCCCCGGCTCGTCGTCGAAGAAGAGCTCGTCGCCCTTCTCCATGCGGTACTCGGTCGAGAGCGATGCGATCAGGCGCCCCTTCCGCGGCGTGAACGGGTCGGACTCGTAGATGTCGGTCTTCATGCGCTTCTCCGTGCTGTGGGCTTCTTCGCGCTGAGTGTAACCGGGCGCATCGAAAACCCGCGGCCTCTCAGCGGGACGTGACGGCCCCGGCACGGGGCGTGTGCCGTGATTGCACCGGCTAACCCAGCTCCGCCAGCGACGCGCGCAGGCCTTCGAGCCGCGCCGTGACCGCGGCGAGGCGCTCCTGCTCCGCCGCCACCACCTTCTCGGGCGCCTTCGAGCGGAAGCCCTCGTTCGAGAGCTTCGCCTCGATGCGGCCGGCCTCCGCCTCCGCCTCGGCGATCTGCTTCCGCAGGCGCGCGCGTTCCGCCTCCACGTCGAACAGGCCAGCCAGCGGCACCACCGCCGTCACGCCTTCGAGCACCGCCGTCGCCACCTGCTCCTTCGGCGCCTCGCCGTCGCCGACGATGCGCAGCGGCCGCACGCGCGCCAGCGTCTCGATGTACGGCGCGCCCGCCTCGATCACCGGCCGCGCGCCGTCCGCGACGACGTACGCCTCGATGAACTTCGCCGGCTCCACGCGCTTTTCGGCGCGGATGTTGCGGATCGCGCGCACGACGTCGATCAGCGTCGCCATCTCGCGCTCGGCGGCCGCGTCTTCGTAGCCGCTGTCGCCGCGCGGGTACGGCGCCACGATCAGCGCCTCGCCCTCGGCGCCGTCGACGTGCTGCACCAGCGACTGCCACAGCTCCTCCGTGACGAACGGCATCACCGGGTGCAGCAGCCGCAGGCTCCGCTCCAGCACGTATGCCAGCACCGGCAGCGGCGACGGGCCCGCCGCCTTCTCGTCGCGCGCGCGCACCTTCGCGATCTCGATATACCAGTCGGCGAACTCCGACCAGACGAACTCGTACGCCTGCCGCGCCGCCTCGCCCAGCTCGAACTTCTGCATCTGCGCGTCCACGCTGCGCGCCAGCGACTCCACGCGCGAAAGGATCCAGCGGTCCTCGAGCGGGCGTCCCTGCGCGAACGCGGTGATATCGCGCGGCATCTCCACGCGCTCGCCGCCGATCAGCGAGATCACGAAGCGCGTTGCGTTCCACAGCTTGTTCGCGAAGTTGCGGCCCTGCTCCACCCGCTGTTCCGACAGCTTGAGGTCGTTGCCCGGGCCGCTGGACGTGATCAGCGTGTAGCGCAGCGCGTCCGCGCCGTACTTCTCGACGATCTCGAGCGGGTCAATGCCGGTGCCGAGCGACTTGCTCATGCGCTGCCCCTGCTCGTTGCGGACGGTGCCGTGCAGGTAGACGTGCGAGTACGGGATATCGCCGGCGCAGTAGAGGCCCATCATGATCATGCGGGCCACCCACAGGAAGATGATGTCGTACCCCGTCTCCATCACGGACGTCGGGTACCAGTACTTCAGGTCGTCGGTCTCCTCCGGCCAGCCCAGCGTCGAGAACGGCCACAGCCCGGACGAGAACCATGTGTCGAGGACGTCGTTCTCCTGCAGCAGGTGGCCGCCGCCCGTCGGCGAGCGCTCCGGCGTGTCGACGGCGACGATCGGCGTCGCCTCGACGCCGGACCAGGTGCCGTTGCGCAGGATCTCCTCGTGCGTCACACCGTCCGCGCGCAGCTCGTTGTACGTTGCGACGCGCGGCGGGTCGTCCGGGCGCTGCGGGTCGCGCAGCGTGACGACGATCCTGTCGCCGTCCTCGTCCGCGCTGTACCAGACGGGGATGCGGTGCCCCCACCAGAGCTGCCGCGAGATGCACCAGTCGCGGATGTTCTCCATCCAGTTGAGGTAGATGCGCTCGAACCGCTCCGGCACGAACTTGATGCGCCCCTCGCGCACGACATCGATCGCCGGGCGCGCCAGCGACTCCATCTTCACGAACCACTGCCACGACATCAGCGGCTCGACGACCGTGCCGCACCGCGAGCAGACACCGACGTTCAGCGCGTACGGCTCCGTCTTCTCCAGGTACCCCAGCTCGTCCAGGTCGCGGACGATGTTCTTGCGCGCTTCGTAGCGGTCCTGCCCGGCGTACGGCCCCGCCTCGGCGTTCATCGTCGCGTCGAGGTTCATCGCGTTGACGATCGGCAGGTCGTGGCGCTGGCCGATCTCGAAGTCCGTCGGGTCGTGTCCGGGCGTCACCTTCACGGCGCCGGTCCCGAACTCCATCTCGACGGCGTCGTCGGCCAGCACCGGCACTTCGCGCTGGATGACGGGCAGCATCACCGTGCGGCCAATCCAGCTCTTGTAGCGGTCGTCCTTCGGGTTGACGGCGACGGCGGTGTCGCCGACGTACGTCTCGGGGCGCGTCGTTGCAACGACGATGTGGTCGCCGGTGAGCTTCGGTGTGCCGTCATCGTTGTGGCCATCGACGACGGGATAGCGCATGTACCAGAGGCTGCCCTCGCGGTCGACGTGCTCCACCTCCAGGTCGCTGAGCGCCGTCTGGCAGCGCGGACACCAGTTGATCAGCCGGTGGCCGCGATAGATGAGGCCGTCGTCGTACAGCTTCTTGAACGTCGTGCGGACGGCGCGCTGCGGGCCGTCGTCCAGCGTGAACACTTCGCGCGACCAGTCGGCCGATGCGCCCAGGCGCCGGTGCTGGTTGCTGATGATCGGACGGTAGCGGCGCACCCACTGCCATACCCGCTGCTCGAACTCGTCCCGGCCAAGGTCGTGGCGGGTGAGCCCCTCCTTCGCGAGCTGCTTCTCGACGACGTTCTGCGTCGCGATGCCGGCATGGTCGACGCCGGGGAGCCAGAGCGTGGGATGGCCCAGCATGCGCCGCCAGCGGATGAGGATGTCCTCCACCGTGTCGGTGAGCGCGTGGCCCAGGTGCAGCTCGCCGGTGACGTTGGGCGGCGGCATGATGATCGAGAACGGCGGCTTCGAGGGATCGCCGCCGGGCTTGAAGTAGCCGCGATTCTCCCAGAAGTCGTAAACGCGCGCCTCGGTCTGGCGCGGGTCGTAGGCTTTCGCCATCTCGCGGCGTGGTTCTGCGGTGGTGTCTGCGGTCATCGTCGTCGCTCCTGCTGATTCGCGGCCACGAAAATGCCCCGGGTTCGCTTCCCGGGGCTCGTCTACCGTCTCGCGCGCATACGCCTGCGGCCGGTTAACGGGCCCCCGTTTCGGCTACTACTACGGCTACGCGTACGGATACGTGCGTCATCCCGGCCATGTTAGCGGATGCGGGCGCGGAGGTGGGAGTAGGGAAGTGGAGGATCGGCGAAGTCGGTCTTGGACAGCGACGGATATTGTCGCCGGCGGGCGGTAGTGTCGAAGTGGCGGAACAGGTAGTGAAAGGAAGCGCATGAAGCTTAGACGTAAAAAGCCCAACTGGTTCGTGGCGGAGCACTCCCCGCAGGGCTACACCTTTTGGGCATCGATAGGGCATTGGCTCGGGGGTTTGGAGTGCGCGCCAGTAGCCGAAACTCGCGACCGGCGGATGATCTTCGCGCTCTCCGGCGATAAGGACTCGGGCGTGCTCGTGGAAACGCGCGAGGTGCCGGAAGGGAACATCTGGCGCTCGGAGATGGCGTTCCGCTCGGTGGGACCGGGGCCGGTGTTCGAAGCGAGCCTCACGGCGCACGGCTGGGATCCGTGGCTCCACGCCGAGGTCACGGGGGATCGAGAGGTGCTGGACCTTCCGCCGAAGCGGCGCCGGAAGATCGCGGACGAACGCTCCGCGGTCGTGGCGTCGGAGCGCGACGAATGCCGAATCGCCGTCGTTCCCGAACGCGAGGCAAGCGTCGCCGTCCTCGGCATCTCGCTCGACGAGATCATGGAGCTCCTGCGGGTAGCGCAGCACGACGCGGCGCGAGATCATGAAGCGGACGCAGGTGGAGGACGGGACGTTGCTGACGAAACGCTTCGATGACGCATTCGCCTACGCGGCGGAACTGCACCGAGAGCAGAAACGCAAAGGCACCGACATCCCGTACGTCTCGCATCTCCTCTCCGTAGCGGCGCTCGTGCTCGAGCACGGAGGTGACGAGGACGAAGCAATTGCCGCCTTGCTGCACGACGCTGCGGAGGACCAGGGTGGCCAGGAAGCGCTGAACCAGATCAGGCAGCGCTTCGGGCCCGCCGTCGCGGACATCGTCGCTGCCTGCTCCGACACGTTTGAGACGCCCAAGCCGCCCTGGACGGAACGCAAGGAAGCGTACATCGCTCACGTGCGGGCAGCCTCGCCCTCTACGCGCCTCGTGTCGGCGGCAGACAAGCTGCACAACGCCCGCACAATCCTCGCCGACCTACGGACGCATGGGCCAGACGTTTGGCGCCGGTTCACCGTCGGCGACCCGGAGCAGATCCTCTGGTACTACGAGTCACTTCTCGATGCGTTCGCTGGCCAGACCGCGCCGCATCCCGGATCGGCCGAGAAGCCCGGTGCGTTCGACGCACTCGTTCGTGAGCTCGGGTTCGTCGTCAGGGCCATCCGCGATGAAGCCACCGCTGCGCCGGCGAGCTGAAGTTCAACTCGTCAGCGACCCTTCGCCAGCGCCACCAGCTCCCCCACCACCTCATACCGGCCGAACGACGGCACCAGGTACGTGCCGTTGACCATCGGGCGGCACGCCTCCAGCAGCTCGCGGGCCTGCGCAATGCCCTCGGCGATGCCGTTCTCGCCGGCGGCCCGCATCCGCTCGCGCACGTCCTTCGGCACGAAGACGCCCGCCAGCTCGTTGTGGATGAACTCCGTGTGCCGGTGGCTCTGCAGCGGCATGATGCCCACCAGCACCGGGATCTCGATCGGCCCCAGCTTCTCCAGGAACGACTCCAGGATCTCCGCGCTGTAGATCTGCTGCGTCATCAGCACGTCGGCGCCCGCTTCGATCTTGCGGCGCACGCGGTCGACTTCGAGGTCGACGTTGTCGGCTGTCGGATTGGCGGCGCAGGCGACGAAGAAGTCCGTCCCCTTGCCGATCGAGTTGCCCGCCCAGTCGGTGCCGCCGTTCAGCATCTTGATGATGCGGATGAAGCCGATGGAGTCGACGTCCCACACGCCCGTCGCCTGCGAGTAGTCGCCGCCCGACGGCGGGTCGCCGGTGAGCGCGATGACGTTGCGGATGCCGAGCGCGTGCGCGCCGAGCAGGTCGCTCTGGATGGCCATCAGGTTCCTGTCGCGCGACGTGAAGTGGATGATCGTCTCGATGCCGACGCGCTGCTGGATGAGCACCGCCATGGCGATCGCGCTCATGCGCACGCGCGCCATCGGGCTATCGCCGATGTTGATGGTGTCGGCGCCCATCGACTTCAGGTAGGCGGCGCCTTCGAGCACCTTGCGCGGGTTGAGGCCGCGCGGCGGGTCCAGCTCCACGCTGACGACGAACTCGCCGGCCGCCAGCTTCTCACGCAGTGTCTGCGGCTTCGTCTCCTCCGGCCCTTCCTCGCGCGGCGGCGTGACAATCGTGACCGGAGCCGGCGGCGCATCGGCGACGGACGCGGCGCGGCCCTTGCGGTTCCACTCCTGGTCCAGCGTCGCGCGCATGGCGGCGGTGTGCTCCGGCGTCGTGCCGCAGCAGCCGCCGACGATGTTCGCGCCGGCGAGCGCCAGCTTCTTCGCGTACTCCGCGAAGTACTCCGGCGTCGACGGGTACACCAGCCGGTCTTCGACGTAGCGCGGCAGGCCGGCGTTCGGCATCGCGCACAACGGCAGCGACGACGCCGCCATCTGCTCGATCACCTCGAGCGCCGTCTGCGGGCCGGAGCTGCAGTTGACGCCGGCGACGTCCGCGCCCAGCGCGGCGGCGACGTTCGCCACTTCGTCCGGCGGCTCGCCTGCCGCCGTGCGGCCGTCGCGAGCGAAGGCCGCCAGCGCGACGACGGGCAGCCCGCACTCCTTGACGGCGACGATGGCCTCGCGCAGCTCGGCGATGTCCGGGAACGTCTCCAGCATGATGAGGTCGACGCCGCCTTCGAGGAGCGCCTGCGCCTGCTCGCGGATGGCGTCGCGGACATCGGCGGCGCGCTCGCCGGCGAGCATGATGCCGGTGGGGCCGATGGACCCTGCGACGAAGACGGGCTGGCCGGAGATCTCGCGGGCGTCGCGGGCGAGGCGGGCGGCGCGGAAGTTGATGTCGCGCACCTGGTCCTGGAGCCCAAACTTGGCGAGCCGGAAGCGGTTCGCGCCGAAGGTGTCCGTCTCGATGATGTCGGCGCCGGCGGCGATGTACTCCTCGTGGATGCGGTGCACGACGTCCGGCTGGTCGAGGACGAGCGCCTCGAGGCAGGCGTTGCGGGCGGCGCCGCGCGCCTGCAGCATCGTGCCCATGGCGCCATCGCCGAGCAGAATGCGCTTCTCCAGAGCGTCGAGGAACGGATGCTTCATGGCGGAAGTATAGCTTCGGTGTGAAGGCCGGCTGATCGGTGATCTCCCGCGGTGCGGGCGTAAGGCGGCTGCAACGCGGGGGATGGGCGGCGTGGTCGTCGCTGCCATTCACCGCGGGGCATGCTGGGGAGGAAGGAGGGATGGCCATGCTGCGGATGGCGAACGACTTGATGGGGTACCTGATCCGCGCGACGGACGGGGAGATCGGCGGCGTGCACGACTTCCTCTTCGACGACCGGGAGTGGACGGTGCGGTACGTCGTCGTCGATACGGGCACATGGCTGCCGGGGCGGCGCGTGCTGATCGCGCCGGAGGCGTTCGGGGAGCCGCGGTGGTTCGAGCGCGAGATCCCAGTCGGGCTGACGAAGCAGCAGGTGAAGGACAGCCCGGACGTCGACACGGAGCGGCCGGTGTCGCGCCAGCACGAGGCCGAGGTGCGGCGGTACTACGGCTGGCAGCCGTACTGGGCGGTGCCCGCGGGCGGCTTCATCACGGGGGCGGCAACGCCGGTGATGCCGCCGCCGACGGAGCCGACGGAGCGGTCGGCGAACGCCCCCGACGCCGCGCCCATCGCGGAGGAGCGGCCGCACCTGCGGAGCATGCGCGAGGTGGCCGGCTACGGGATCGCGGCGACTGACGGCGACATCGGCCACATCGAGGACTTCGTGCTGGACGCGGAGCGGTGGCGCGTGGCGCACGCGGTGGTCGACACGCGGCGCTGGCTGCCGGGGAAGCACGTGGTGCTGGCGCTCGACTGGATCACGGACATCGACTGGGAAGACAAGAAGGTGCATGTGGACCTGCCACGGTCGCGCATCGAGGGCGCACCGGAGTTCGACGCCACGCAGCCGGTGAACGAGGAGTACGCGCGGGTGCTGTACGACTACTACGGCCGGCCGGTGCGGCGGGCGAGCTGATTGCTGGTCGCTTGAGGTTCACTGCAGGCTAGAGGCTGGTGAGCGCAATTTCGGCCGGGCGCTGCCGATACAGACGGCGCGCGGGGCACGGGGACCACGGTAAGGGGCGGAGCGTGGCCGGCGGCTACTCGTAGCGGAGGGCCTCGGCGGGGGGGACGGAGGAGGCCTGGCGTGACGGGACGAGCGTCGTCAGCACGGAGGCGATGAAGACGGCGACGGCCATGATGGCGATCTGCAGCCACGGCACGTGGAACTCCGTGAAGCCGGCGGTGCTGAACTCGTCGCTCGACAGGATGCGGCTGGAGAGCAGCAGCGCGAGCCAGACGCCGTTGACGATGCCGAGCACGGCGATGAAGGACGACTCGATGAGGAACGTGAGCGCGACCGACGTCCGTGTGAAACCGATGGCGCGCATTAGACCGATCTGCTGGCGCCGCTCGACGACGGTGCGGAAGGCGATGACGCCGAGCGCGGCGAGCCCGACGCCGAGTCCGAGCGCCATGAACCCCTGCACCAGGTAGAAGAACGCCGTGCTGAACGCCTGCCGCTCCTCGACCTGCTCCTCGATCGACTCGGCGGAGATGCCGAACTCGGCCAGCGCGACCTCCATGGCGTCCGCCTCAGCGCGGGAGTCGGCGCCGGGGGCGAGGCGGATGTAGTAACGGGCGAAGAGGGCCGGGAAGGCGTCCTGGGCGGCGGCGGTGTTCATCCAGAGGCCGCGGTAGGTCTCGCTCGGCGCGCGGTTCATGATGCCGATGATGACCATGGCGCGCGTGTGGCCGGCGGCGTTGTCGTTCACCACCATCGGGAACGGCTCGAACGTCTTCGTGCCGCTCTCGTATCCCTCCAGGGTGAAGCGAGACTCGGTGACGTTCGCGTAGTTGATGCCGGGGACGACGCTGCCATCGATGACGGCGTAGTTGGGGTTGTCGCGCACGGCATCCCACACCTCGCGGTCAGTCTCGAAGCCAAAGGCGCGGGCCTGGAGGCCGATCGTGTTGTCCTTGAGGAACGCATCGTCCGCGCCCAGCACGGGGAACGGCTTCGCGTCGTAGCGGGAGCCGTCGGGGCGGAGCTGGGCGATGTCGGTGGAGAGGGGGTTCGCGACGAAGACGCGGGAGATGGCTTCGATCTTGCGGGTGTCGTAGAACGCGCGGTCGAGCGCCTCGCCGAGCGGCCCGAGCGGGTTGCCGGCGTCATCCTCGGAGAGGGCGTTGGTCGGGATGGCGGACACTTCGATGTCCCAGCCGCCGCGTGAGTCGTCGCCGAGGAAGAGCTCGCGGAAGTTGAGGCTCATCGTCGAGATCATCACGAGGGCGAAGACGACGAGCGACAGCATCGCGATGGTCATGCCGGTGCGGAACTTGTTGAGGAGCGGATAGGCGATGGCGGTGCGCGTGGCCGGGACGGCGCGCGCGAAGACGACGCCGATGGCGCGCACGCCGGCCAGCAGCAGCTCGGCGTTGTAGAGGACGACGAACGTCGCCGCGGCGACCATGACGACGCCGCCGACGAAGAACGCGTCGATGCCGGCTTCGAGGTCGCCGGTGAGGAAGGAGAGGTTGCCGCCGGCGACGAGCACCCAGAGCACCAGCACGGCGACGCTTGTAGCGGTGAAGACCGGGCGCTCCGGCGCGGCGAAGAAGCGGGCGACGAACGCGGCGCCGAGCAGGAGCAGCGAGACGCCGACGCCGAAGAGCTGCGCGCTATCGCCGGCGAGGCCCCAGATGGCGAGCGCCGTCCCGGCCGCGCACATGACGGCGCCCGAGGCGCCGGAGACGAGGCCCGTCGACCGCGGCGGCGGTTCGTCCACCTCGCGGATGGCGGCGACGATGCTGAGGCTGCTGACGCGCCAGGCGGAGACGAGGACGGTGATGTACGTCAGCACCACGCCGAGGCAGTAGGCGATGACGAGGCTGCGCGGCTCGACGTGGAAGGTGATGGCGACGTCGAAGGTGTCGAAGACGTAGTCGAGGACGCCGGTGAGAGCGACGGCGACGACGACGCCGAGCAGGGCGCCGACGAGTGCGGAGGTCAGGCTGTACGCCATGCCTTCGGCCATGAAGGATTCGATGAGCTGGAGGCGCTTCATGCCGACGGCGCGCGACATGCCCATCTCGGGGCGGCGCTCCGCGGAGAGCATGACGAGGATCAGGAAGACCAGCAGCAGGCCGGCGGCGATGGAGAAGAGCCCGAGCACGACGAAGATGCTGGTCATGTCCTGACCCAGCTCGCGCGCGCGGTCGATGCGGTCCTGCTTGATCGTCTCCACTTCGAAGCGCGAGGAGGCGAGGGCGATGATGGCGGCGCGCGTGACGTCGTCGGTGTGCTGCAGGGAGTCGCGCACGCCGCCGGCGTTGGAGATGGCGATGAAGCCGTACCCGTTGGCGAGCGGCGTGCCTTCGAGGACCTGGCGAGCGGTCTCCATGTTGACGAGCACGCCGCGCGGCTCGTCGAGCGTCCAGCCCGTGAGGAAGCGGTCCTCGACGACGCCGACGACGGTGAGGCTGCGGGGCACGCGGTTCACCCACACCTCGATCCTGTCGCCGAGGCGGAGGTCGAGCGCGCGCTGCGTGGACTCGTTGACGAGCGCCTCGCCAAAGCCGAGCTGGCCGATGTTGACGAACGCGCCGGTGCCGGCGAGCACGAAGTCTTCGGCGAACCCGAACTGGCGTGACGTTTCCAGGCCAACGATGGCCGCCTGCGGGATGGTCTGGCCGGTGGCGGAATTGCTGAGCGGCGCCGGGAAGCGCGTGCCGGGCAGCAGGCCGTCGACGTCGTCGCGGCCGATGAGCTCGGCGCTGACCTCATCGACGACGAAGCCCGGGACGATGCCCGGCGGCGCGATCTGCTCCTCCGAGAGGCTGGCCTCCTGGTCGTTGCCCCGCACCTGGATCAGCTCGTCGACGCGTCCCAGCTTCTCGTACGTGTCGCTGGTGATGCTGTACTCGACCGTATCGCCGGTGGAGAGCGCCGCGGCGATGATCGCGGTCGAGAGCATGAGGCCGAGCACGATGAGGGTCGACTGGGCGCGGCGGCGGGGGATGTAGCGCAGGCCGATGTCGAAGATGATGCGGTTGCGCCACCACACCAGGCCGACGGAGGCGAGCGCGAGCGCCAGCGCCACGACGAGCACGACCATGACGGCCGACATCGGGACGCCGAGGAAGTCAGTCATCGGACAGGCGGACCTCCATGATTGGCGCGGGCGCGGTGCAGGGCGGCGTTATGGTAGCAGAACGCCGCCCGCTGCCGGCCGCGCTCAGCCGATGCCGTACAGCCGGCGGGCGTCGGCGCGCAGCTCGGCGAGACCTTCGCACGTCAAGCACGGCTCGCCGAAGCGGGAGAATTCCGGCATCGCCGAGGATACAATCGTGCATCGTGGTGTCGCCGATCGAAACCGCCATTGCAAACTGCGCCGGGTCGGTCGCCCGCATCGCATGCGGCGACACCGGAAGCATGGGGACGGCGTTCTTCGTCACCAGTGAAATCGCGCTAACCTGCGATCACGTCGTATCGATCGATCGACTCACGAGCCGCGGGACGATCGTACATGACTTCTCCCGGGACATTAGAGTGCATACGGCGGACGGACGCGAGATTCCCGCGTCCGTCGTCAGCAGCGCTGTGTCCACCGAACCGTACGCATACGACTATGCAGTCTTGCACTGCCCGGCTGCGGCGGCACGTGCTCTGACGCTGGGCACGTACGAGGACGCCAACGTGGGCGAAGAAGTGGTGATTCTTGGACATCCGTTCGGTATCGGACACCTCATCGCTACGAGGGCAATGATCGCGGCGAAGGCGCAGGTCTTGAGTCCACGCAACTCCCTGTTTGCCGTGGACGTGCTGGAACTGGACGGTTCTGTGAACTCGGGAAACTCAGGAGGTCCAGCCGTCAGCACGACGCGAAACGAGGTTCTGGGCATAGTGTCGGTGCGCCATGGATCCATTCAGGCCAGAGTGGACCTCCTACGGCAGCAGGTCCAGGGGACCATGGTTGAGGCTCTGTTCGAGCCGCTGCTCGACATACTCGAAATGTCCAACACGTTCATGAATCCGGGATTAGGCCGTGCGAACTCGCTCGCGTACGCCCGGCGAGAGCTTGCGACTCTTGGTATCGTTATCTGACGGGAGTCCACGATGCAGCTTCGAAACAACTACTTCTTCGTGCGTCCGGGACAGCCAGCTCTGCTCGTGTCCTCGAATTTCACGAACTACCTGGAGATCGGCAACCCCACGGGGCCGGGGTTTTACCTCATCGCGCAGGTCGAAGATGGTGAATTCGTAGTCAGTGGTAGGTTATTCGACTCCATGGGCCGGAGAGTGTGCGAGATCGACCGCAATCATGCGCGAACAAGCGAGGCCGTGATCGAATACCTGAAGCCGGGGGGGTATGAAGTCCGCTGGCGCGATGGTGACCTGGTATTCGCTCTGCAACGGTCGGCGGAGAACCCTCATGTTGGCGTGCTGCGCGGGCGGTTTTACAACGAGCGCGGCGAACTCGTTGCTGAAGGTGACGAATCGGACTTCAGGCTCTATCGAGGACCGGCCATCGTAGGCAAGTCGAACGGCACCTACGGCCTCGTGATCGAGCCCGCACGAACCACCCCACTCCCCTCCTAACGGGGCGCGCGCTCAGCCGATGCCGTACAGCCGGCGGGCATCGGCGCGCAGCTCGGCGCGGAAGTCCGGGTGGGCGATGCCGATCAGCTCGTCGATGCGCTTGCGCAGCGTCTGGCCTTTGATCCGCGCGATGCCGTGCTCGCTGACGACGATGTCGGCGTAGCCGCGCGGGACGGTGACCGCCGTGCCTTCCGGGAAGACCGGCAGAATACGGGAGCGGCGTTCGCCATCGACGACGGACGCGGAGGGCAGCACCGTGACGGAGCGGCCGCCCTTCGCGTGCAGCGCGCCAACGGCGAAGGCGAAGGCGCCACCGGTGCCGCTGTAGATGGTGGGGCCGATGCTCTCGCCGTTGATCTGTCCGGTGAGGTCGACCGTGAGCGCGTTGTTGATGGCGCACATGTTGTCGTGCGCGGCGATGGTGGCGATGTCGTTGGTGTGCGACATCGTGTACAGCTCGTAGCGCGGGTCGCCGTCGACCATCGCGAACTCCTCCGGCGAGAGCGGGCCGAACGACGCGCCCACGACTTTCCCCGGATGCACGGTCTTGCGCGCGCCGGTGATCACGCCCGCTCCCACCAGCGACGGAATGCCGCCGAACACGAGCTCCGAGTGGACGCCGAGGTCGTGGCGGTGGCCGACGAACGCCGACATGGCGGCGGAGACGGTGCCGGTGCCGAACTGCAGCGTGTCGCCGTCACGCACGATCTCGTGGCCGACGAGGGAGCCGATGACGGCGGCGACCTCGTCCTCCTCCTGCGTCCCGGGCGGGCGGCGCAGGAACTTCCACTCGGCCGGCGCCTCCACCAGCGCCTCGAAGCGGGAGACGTGCACGCGGTTGTTGCCGCCGGTGCGCACGAAGCGCTCGTTGACCTCACCGACGACGTGGGTGGCGGCGGCGGCCACCTCGGGGGCGCCCCAGACGCTCATGCCGAAGCTGCACCAGCCGTCGGCATCGGGCGGGGAGACGCTGACGAGGAAGACGTCGGGTGTGCGGTCGAGCCAGTAGCTCTCGTCGCTGCGCGTGGGCGGCGCGATGACGTAGTCGAGCAGGCCGGCGCGCATGGCAGGACGGTCGCTGGCCTGAAGGAAGAAGCTGCGGACGGTGAAGCCGTTCGGCTCGCCGTCCTGCCACCACGAGATGAAGGTGGCGATGGAGTTCTCGATCTCGACGCCGTGGAGCTCGCCGGCGCGGGCGGCCAGCGCCCGGCAGAGCGCCAGCGGCGTCTGGTAGTGCATGCCGATGACGACGCGGTCGCCGTCACGGACGACGCGCACCGCTTCGTCGGGCGAGACGAGCTTCGCGGCGTAGCGCTCGCGCCAGTCTGGCACCGGTGGCCCGGGGATCGCTGGTGGCGTCTGGGACATTGCTACATGGCCGCCGGCTGAGACGCGGCGGCGGGCTTCGTGCGTGCATCGAGCCAGGCGGCGATGTCGGCGAGCACCTGCTCGCGCTCTGGCTCGTTGAGGATCTCGTGGTGGAGGCCTTCGTAGATCTTGAGCAGCCTGTCGGGCGACGACACCGTCTCGTGCAGCCAGTCGCTGCCGCGCGGCGAGACGAGCGCGTCGGCGCTGCCGTGCATGACGAGCACCGGCGCCGTGATGCGGGCAGCGCGGTGCTCGATCGCCTTCGTCGCGCGGACCAGCGCAGCAAGCGTCGAGAACGGCATGCCCGCGTGGTGAACGAGCGGGTCCGACGCGTACGCGGCGGCGACGGCCGGATCGCGGGAGACGGCGCCGGCGTCGAGCGGCCGCATCTTGCCGTGGGGGGCGATGCGGAGGAGAAGCTGCATGACGCGCCCCATCAACGACGCGCGGAGGCCGCGCGCCGGAGTCAGCACAGCGCCGCTGAGCAGCACGCCGTCGATGCGCGGGCGGCGGGTCACCATCATGAGGGCGGCGATGCAGCCGCCCATGCTGTGGCCGAGGAGGAAGATGGGGATGCCGGGCTGGCGCTCGCGCACCTGATCGAGCAGGGTGCTGACGTCGTCGAGATGCTCATTGAAGGAGCGGACGAAGACGCGCTCACCGTCGGAGCGGCCGTGGCCGCGGAGGTCGCAGGCGTACACTGCGTAGCCGCGGGCGGCGAGCTGCCGGCCCGTCCAGTCGTAGCGGCCCGAATGCTCGGCGTAGCCGTGGACGATGGCGATGGCAGCGCGCGGCGGTGAGGAGGGCGTCCATGCGCGGCCGAGGAGGCGCACGCCGCCGGGGGCGTCGAACGCGAACTCTTCGGCACGGACCTCGTGGCTGGCCATCAGCGTTGGGATTATGCCACGGCTGCGGCAAGGGGCGAGTGGGCCGGCAGTTCACCTCGCCGGAGACGACGGCCATCGCGGAGGCGGGCGAGTTCCTGGTGCCGGAGGCCGTGCGGCACCTGGTGAGCGGCAAGGGCTGCCGGTTCATCGCGCGCGGTGAGGCTGTCCTCCGCGGGTTCGAGGAAGCGGTCCGCATCCACGAAGTGTCGTGGCGCGACGACTGACGCCCGGCGCCGCGCGTGCTATCGTCCCGCCGATGGCTGATGAGATCGATGTCGTCGCGCACAACCGCGCCGCCTGGGACCGGCAGGTGGAGGCGGGGAACGAGTGGACGCGGCCCGTGTCGCCGCAGGCTGTCGAGCGAGCGAGGGCGGGCGACTGGTCCGTCGTCCTCATCGGCTACGAGCCGGTGCCCCGCGACTGGTTCCCCGCGGAGATGCGCGGCGCCGACGTCCTGTGCCTGGCGTCCGGCGGCGGGCAACAGGGCCCGATCCTGGCGGCCGCGGGCGCGCACGTCACCGTCTTCGACAATTCGCCGCGGCAGCTCGAACAGGACCGCGCCGTCGCAGAGCGAGAGGGGCTTTCGCTGGCGACGGTGCTGGGAGACATGCGCGACCTGGGCGCGTTCGGCGACGCCAGCTTCGACCTCGTGTTCCACCCCGTGTCGAACGTGTTCTGCCCGGACATCCGGCCGGTCTGGCGGGAGTGCTACCGGGTGCTGCGGCCCGGCGGCGTGCTGCTGGCGGGGTTCATGAACCCGGACATCTTCATCTTCGACGAGGTGGCGCAGGACCAGCGGGGCGAGCTGGTCGTGCGCCACAGGCTGCCGTACTCCGACCTGACGCACCTGACCGAGGAGGAGCGGCGGGCGCTGCGGGGCGATAGCGTGCCCCTGGAGTACAGCCACACGCTGTCGGAGCAGATCGGAGGGCAGCTGGAGGCGGGGTTCGTGCTGACGGCGTTCGCGGAAGCGCCGCATCACGCTGGTCCGACGGCGGCGTACATGCCAGGGTATTACGCGACGCGAGCCGTGCGGCGGGCGGGCCGGGCTGCGGCGCCGTAGTTGCCATCGTAACTCAGGCGGTACCCCAGGTCCTGAAAGGGCCGATTGACCCCCAACTTGTAGGTACGTACGCCATTCAGCGTATGTCCCGCCGTGTGTCAGCATACCCGTGCGTTGGCGTCTCGTGTTAGAGTTGGCGTGGAATCGATATCACACGCCCGATGGGCAGAGGCGCATCACCAGAGTCATGAAGGGGCAGCAGGGCTTGCTGCCCCTTTGTGCGTTCTGGAGAGGTGCGCAGGCGCCATCGTGGAGAACCCACGATGCGACAACCCACCTCCCGGCCGCGCAGGCGCCGGCACGATGCGCCGGCGACCGCCACCGATGATGCCGTACGCCGCATCCTGGACGCGACGGCCCTCCTGGTAGGGCAGCACTTCCTGGACGAACTCGTGCGCCATCTGGGGATGACGCTGGGCGTGGCGTCCGCGGTGATCTCGGAATCCGTCCAGCCACACGAGGCGCGGCTTGTGAGCGCGTGGACCGCGCCCGGTCTCTCGGCACCGCCAGACGTCGTCACGGGCCGCATGCCATGCCAGGACCCGGTGCCAGACGGCGGCGCATTCTGGCCATCGAGCCTCGCAGAGCAGTACCCGGAGGTCCAGTGGCTCGCCGAGTGCGGCTTCGTGAGCTGCCTCTGCGTGAACCTCGCCGATTCCTCCGGGCGGCAGATGGGCACGATCTCCGTGCTGGACACGCATCCGATGGCATCGCGCCTGCCCGCCGAGACGGTGCTCCGCACGCTGGCGCCGCGCGTCGCGGGTGAGCTCGAACGACGACATGCGGAGCGCTCGCTGCGCGAGAGCGAAACGCGCTTCCGGTTGCTCGCGGAGCGCGCCCCGGACGTGATCTTCCGGTACGACGCCAGAGCGAGCGTCTTCGAGTACGTCAGCCCGGCGGCGGAACGGATGACCGGGTACCGCCGCGAGGAGTTCGAGCGGGACCCGTCCCTGCCGTTCCGCATCGTCCACGACGACGACCGCGGTGCGCTCGAGCGGATGCTGGCGAACGGGGAGGAACTGGTGGCGACGTACCGCTGGGTGCACCGCGATGGGCGCCTGAGGTGGATGGAGTACCGCACTGTGCCCGTGCGCGACGAGTCGGGCGCGCTGGTCGCGATTGAGGGGATCATCCGCGACCTCACGGACCGGGTCCACCTGGAGACGGCCCTGCGCGAGACGGAGGCGCATTACCGCATGCTGCTGGAGGCGTTCCCGGACATCGTGTTCCGGGTGAGCGCGGAGGGGATGTACCTGGAGGCGATGGCGCCGGAGGGCATGCGCGTACTGCTGCCGGCGCACGCGTTCCCCGGGAAATCGCTGTATGACGTGCTGCCGATGCCGGTCGCCGAGCAGACGATGCGGGCGATCCGCAGCGCGCTCTCGACCGGTGAGCCCCAGCGTGTGACGTTCACACTAGACATCGCGGGCGAGGAGCGAGACGAGGAAGCGCGCGTGCTGCCGCTGGTGGACGGCACGGTGTTCGTGGTGGTGCGGGTCAACGCGGCGGGCGAACGGATCGCGCAGCCATCGCGGCGGCTCACCGAAGGCAGGCCGGCGCAGGCGAACCCGTACAAGCTCACGGAGCGGGAGTTGGCGGTGTTGCGGCACATCGCTGAGGGCGCGGCAGACAAGCAGATCGCGAAGGCGCTGGGGATCAGCTCGTACACGGTGAACAAGCACGTTGCGAGCATCCTGGCGAAGATGCACGTGTCATCGCGGACGGCGGCGGGCGTACGGGCGCTCCGCGAGGGGCTACTGGGCTAGCGGGAATGGGCGAGAACAACGCGCATCCGAGAAATAGGGGGTAAACATAACTAGCACTGGCCTACCGGCGCCGGTGTCACGGCGCTGATACTGAGGCTCAGCGAATCGTCATCGCTCGTGCTCACGCTCACAGGCCTTCCGCCCGCTCACCAGCACCCTGCCAGGAAGGAGTCCCGCCGTGATCGCCGTCACACCCGCCTCAACGCGGAATCCCCCGGCCCGAACGCCGTCCCAGTTCTACGGGGTGCGCGCGCGCGATCTCTTCGACACGCTGCCCTCGCCGGCACTGCTTTCGTCCGAGAACACGATGCGCGCCACGCCAAACCAGCGGTGGCGCGAGTATGCGGGCGAGGCGTGGGATGGGCGCGGCTCCTGGCTGGACCTGGTGCACGAAGACCAGCTTCCCGCCGTCGAGACGGCGTGGCGGGCATCGGTACAGTCGGCGCACGAGCTGGACGTGGAGTGCCGGCTGCGACGATACGACGGCGCGGTGCGCTGGCACCGCCTGCGCGGCCGGCGGCTGCAACCGCATGCCGTGTCGCGGCCGGAGTGGCTCATCGTCGCGTACGACATCGACAGCGCGCGCGAGGACATGCGCCGGCAGTCGGAATTCCTGGCGTACGTGGCGCACGAGGTGGCGACGCCGCTGACGGTGATCTGGGGCAACGCGCACCTGCTAAAGGAGCGCTTCCGCCTGCTGACTGAGCATGACCGCGCGGCCGTGCTCGACGACCTGGAGGCGGACGCGGAGCGCCTGCGGCGGCTGACGACGAACCTGCTGGCGCTGGCGCACACGCGGGAAGAGCGCACGCGGGACTTGCGGACAATCGACTTGCGGGGCATCGCGGAACGGGTGGTGAGACAGCACGCGCGCCACTTCCCGATGCGCCGCATTCGGCTGGCGATTTCGAACCGCGCGACGGAAGCGCTCGGCGTCGAGACGTACGTCGAGGAAGTGCTGAACAACTACCTGGCGAACGCGGAGAAGTACACGCCGGACCGCAGCAGCGAGTTCGAGGTGATAGCAAACCGCTGCGGCCACGAAGTCCGGGTGCGCGTGCTCGACCGCGGTGTGGGCATCGACGCATCGCGGGCGGACGACCTGTTCCGCGCGTTCGTGCGGGGCAGCGCGACCGCGGGCATGGCCCCGGGGAGCGGCCTGGGGCTGGCGGTCTGCCGGTGGCTGGTCGAGCTGCAGGGCGGCAGCGTGTGGGCGCGCCCGCGCGCGCCAGGCGGGTCTGAGTTCGGGTTCAGCCTGCCGGTCGCGGCGCGCTAACGCCCGGGCGTACGCAACGGCGCCCCGAAGGCCGATCGACGACGCGCCGCGCGGGCCGAACAGCGGGAGGTCACGCGCATCGACCGATGTGTCAACGCGCGGCTAGGGCCACACCGCCTCACGCGTGCCGCGTCGAGATGCCGCCGTCTACCGGGATCACCACGCCCGTCAGGTACGAGCCCGCGCGCGATGCGAGGAAGATCGCCGTGCCCGCCACGTCCTCCGGCCGGCCGATGCGCCCGAGCGGGTTCGACGAGCGGATGGCATCGCCGAAACGGCGCAGCGTCTCCGCCATCATCTTGCTCTCGAACGGGCCGGGCGCGATGGCGTTGACGGTGATGCGCTTCGGCGCGAGCCGGTGCGCGAGCACGCGCGTGAGGTGGTGCACGGCCGCCTTGCTCGATGAGTACGCGTAGGTTTCGAGCATCGGCGCCTGCAGGCCGTCGATGGAGCCGATGTTGATCACGCGCGCGGGGTCGTCGTCGCTCGCCGCCTTCTCCAGCAGCGGCAGCATGTGGCGCGTGAGGTGGAAGACGCCCTTCACGTTGACGGCGAACACCTTGTCGAAGGCGGCGTCCGGGTACTCCTCGAGCGGGGCGCCCCAGTTGGCGCCGGCGTTGTTCACCAGCACGTGCACGGCCCGCTCGCGCTGCGCGATCGCGCCGGCGAGGAGCTTGCAGCCGTCCTCCGTCCCCACGTCGGCGGGGATGCCGACGCACGCGCCCGCCTTTGAGAGCGATGCCTCGGCCTCGGCGACGGCATCAGCCTTGCGCGACGAGATGTAGACCTTCGCGCCGGCCTCGGCGAAGCCCTGCGCGATCATGTAGCCGATGCCGCGTGTGCCGCCGGTGATGACGGCCACCTTCCCCTCGACCGAGAACAGCTTCTCCATACCCATGCCCTTCGCTGACTGGCCGTATGCCGTGCCTGTTGCGGACGCCGGCATCAGCATGCCACCCGGCGCCCCCTGGCACGAGCGCCGCCGCTGTGCGGCGCGGGCTTTCAGCCCGCGTCCTCCCGCATTCAGCGTCCGCCGAGCTGGTGGATCCAGGCGCGCGGCGCCCGGCGCTCGACCTCAAGGAACGCGAGCGTGCCGGGACGGCGGGTGAGGTTGCGCGGGAACGTCGGGCTGCCGGGGTTCACCAGAAGCACGCCGCGCATCTCTTCGATCTCCTCGACGTGCGTGTCACCGTGCACGAGGACGTCGACGGCGCCGCCGAAGTGGTGCTCCATGATCGATTCGAGCGTGCGGTGCGGCGGCCATTCGGGCAATGTCGCGTCATGGACGACGCCGACGCGCAGGCCCTCGGCGTCGAGCACCTGGACGGGCTTGAGGCGCGGGTCCTCCGGGCAGATGGGGCGGCCGCCACCACCATCATCGCCGTTGCCGCGCACGCCGATGACGGGGACACGGCAGCGCTCCTCCAGCCAGTCAAGGATGTCGAGCGTGTGGAGGTCGCCCGTGTGGAGGACGAGGTCCGTCTCACGCAGGGCGTCGTAGGCCTCGTCCCAGAGCGGGCCGGCCTCCGGGTAGTGCGTATCGCCGATGATGCCGATGCGGATCACGATTCGATCGCTCGCTCTGCCGCCCGGTCGGCGACATAAAATTTACGTCAAGTAAGCCCTTCGCGTTACCCACCGCGCCGTGTCCTAGAGTACTATCAGGCGTATCGTTCCCCGAAATGCTGAAGGTACACAGGGGCGCCGCGGGACCGGGTGGCCGCCTCAGCATCAGTGTAGGAGGCTCCACATGAGAGGTAAGTTGGTAGTGGCTATTGCAGCCGTAACGGCTGCAGCCGCGGTGGGCGCGGCCGTGCTCGCCGGCGGCAGTACGAGCGGCAGCGTGGGAGCGTCGCCATCCACCGGGACGCCGGCGGCGACGGGCACGGTGGCCGTTACGCGGACCGTGGCCGTTACGCAGACGGTGGTTGCCACAGCAACCGTCCCAGCCGGTGGCGAGGGTTGCACGCCGGGCTACTGGAAGCAGTCGCAGCACTTCGACTCGTGGGTGGCCACAGGGTTCACGACGGGTCAGACGCTTGAGAGTGTCTTTGATGTGCCGGACGCGTTCGGCGTCGACAACGACTCGCTGCTGACGGCGCTCAGCTACAGCGGTGGCCCGGACGTGGAGGACAAGGCACGCATACTGCTGCGCCAGGCCGTCGCTGCTCTGCTCAACTCGGCGCACCCCGGTGTCGACTACGACTACAGCACGGCAAGCGTCATCGCCGACGTCAATGCTGCGCTCGCCTCGCTCGACCCGGACACGATCCTTGACCTCAAGGACGACCTCGCCGATGCGAACGAGGCAGGCTGCCCGCTCAACTAGCTTCCGCGACGAGTGACACGTCAACGAGGGAGGAGCCGTGGCTCCTCCCTCGTCTTTCGTGCGGCTCCATGCGCGCCCAGAGCCGCACGATGATGTCGCGTACCCTGTGGGCGTGCAGGCGATCGCGTCGGTGCTGGACGACCCGTGGCGCGACCGGGCGGAGACGCTGTGGGGCGAGCTGAAGGCGTTGTTCCGGCTGCCGGCGCTGGCCGGCGTGACGGCGCCCCACATCGTCTACCAGTCGGCGGCCGCGTACGACCCCGGGCGCATCGGCTCAGCGCTCGCCGCGCTGGCAGCGGGGCTACGGCCGTTCGAGATCGAGACGGAGGGCGTGGGCATCTTCGCCGGCGAGCGGACGGTGCTGTACCTGGCCGTGCACCGCGGGCCGGCGCTGATGTCGGCGCACCGGCGCGTGCTGACAACGGCGATGCCGCTGGCGACGGAGCCGCGGGAGGCGTACGCCGCTCGCACGTGGATCCCGCACATCACGCTGGCGGCGGGACGCCTGGATGCGGGCGACGTCGAGCGCGTCGCCGAGTACCTGCGGTCGCGCGAGGCGCGCTGGCGCATCCCGGTCACGAACATCACGTTCATCCCGGACACGTCCAGCATCGAAGGCTGGCAGCGATTCGAGCTCGCGCACTGAGGGCGCGCGCTCGATATGCGGCTGTCGCCCCGCGTGGCCCGGCGATGACCGTGGACGATACGCGACCGGCGTAGGCTGGCCGCATGAGCTCGCACATCCTCATCGGCACGGCCTCGTGGACGGACCAGAGCCTGCTGAAGTCCGGGCGGTTCTACCCGCCCGATGTGAAGACGCCGGAGGAGCGGCTGCGCTTCTACGCGCTGCAGTTCCCGTTCGTCGAGGTGGACAGCACGTACTACAGCCTCGAGATGGAGGAGAGCGCGCGCGCCTGGGCGGAGCGCACGCCGGACGACTTCGTCTTCGACGTCAAGCCGTTCCGCATCTTCACCGGCCACCAGACGCCGCCGAAGATGCTCCCGGCGCCGGTGCGCGAGTCGCTGGGCGAGCTGCCCGAGGGCAAGCGCAACTGGTACTACCAGGACATCGGCGAGGCGGAGCGCGACGAGCTGTGGTCGTACTTCCGCCGCACGCTCGCGCCGCTGCGGGAGGCGGGCAAGCTGGGCGCCGTCGTGTTCCAGTTCCCGCCGTGGTTCATGCCAAACGCGGAGTCGAAGCGGCACATCCTCGAGTGCGCCGGCCGGCTGGAGGGCGTGCGCGTCGCGGTCGAGTACCGCAGCAAGTACTGGTTCGACGACGGCGGCGCGCGACGGACGCTGGCGTTCCTGCGGGAGCACGGGCTTGCGCTCGTGGTGGTCGACGGGCCGCAGGGCTTCCGTTCGAGCGTGCCGCCGGTGTGGGAGGCGACCGACCCGGAGCTGGCCGTGGTGCGGCTGCACGGGCGCAACCGCCAGACATGGGAGAAGCCGGACCTGCGCTCGGCGTCGGAGCGGTTCAACTACCTGTACGGGCGGAGCGAGCTGCGCGAGGTCGCTTCTCATGTGCGCGAGCTGGCGGAGCGCGCGCGAGAGGTGCACGTCACGTTCAACAACAACTACGAGGATAACGCGCAGGCGAACGCGCGGCAGTTGATGTCGATGCTGGCGGAGGACGCGCGCATGGCCTCGGCCGCGAGCTGACGGATGGCGGCGCGCCACGACGGCGTGACGCGCCGGGGGCGGCGGTCCTACGTGCGCGGGGCGCCGTCTGGCGGCGAGAGCACGGCATCGCCGCGGACGTCCACGCCCGCTTCGACGTCACGGATGAAGTCGCGCACGGCCTGGCGCCAGAGCCCGGGCTGGTAGTCGGGCGTCGCATGCGCCGCCTCGCGGATGGTGACGAAGCGCCGGTTGGGGATGAGCGCGGCGTCGCGGCGCGCGCAGGGGTAGAAGAGGTCCCACTCGCCGCAGGAGATGAGCACCGGCAGCGTGAGGTCGGGCAGGCGCGACGTGAGGTCTTCGCGCTCCCGTACGGCGCGCGCGGCGGCAATGAACCCTTCGCGCGTCATCATGCCGGCCTTGCGGGCGCGGTTGCGCTCCGCCTGCTCGTCGAGCGTCCAGATCTGCAGGTGGGCGTAGCGGTCGTGCTCGCGCGTGTAGCGGTCCTCGCGGCGCACCAGCTCCTCGAGCCCGTGCTTCTCGACGATGGCGGCGGTGCGCTCGAACGCGCCGGCGACGACGCGCTCGACGGCGAGGGCATCGGGATCGTCGCCGCCCATGTTGCCGGCGAGCGTGTCGCAGAGCAGCAACGAGCGCGCGACGCCCGGGAAGTCGCAGCCGAACTGCGCCGTGATCATGCCGCCCATCGAGACGCCACCGACGTGCGGGCGGTCCAGCCCCAGCGCGTCGATGAGGCCCGCGAGGTCGGCGGCGAACTGCCGCATCGTGACGGTGGCGGGGTCGGCGGGCATACCGGTGCGGCCGTGGGCGCGCACGTCGTAGAGGACGAGGTCGAAGTCGCGCTTGAGGTCTTCGATGACGGGAGGCCAGCCGCCGGTGGGGCCGGCGAAGCCGTGGGTGAGGACCAGCGCCGGGCCGTCGCCGTGCGAGCGTTCGTACCAGATGCCGATGCCGTTGACGGCGACGGTGGGCACGGGTCAGCTGCCGCGGCGCGCCCGGCCAGCGGTGCGTCCGGGCAGCGGCGACGCGCTCCACGGGAGCGGGCGGCCGTCGTCGGTGCGTGCGTCCGCGG
>DATMAH010000259.1:0-2166 GCA_035583735.1 Dehalococcoidia bacterium | reverse complement strand
TGCGCGGGGCGTCGAACGTGCGGCGATACCAGCATGCGGCGTAGAGGCCGGTATCGGCGATGCCGCTGCGGGGTGTCTCCGGCGCGAACGGGACGGTGATCGTGCGGTCGAACGCGACGGCAGCGGGCGCGCTGTGGCGCGCGTCGCGGTCGAGCGCGAAGTCCCACGCGCCGTCGAGAGAGTGCCACGCGTCGCGGCGGAACTGCGGGCGGGGATAGCCGTGGTTGGCGGCGTCGTCCGTCATCAGGGGAAGTGTCGGCGCTGGCGGAGCGTGGCGACAAGGCGGCGCGCTCGACGGCGGTCAGACGTCCTGGCGGTTTTCGAGGGCGCGGGCGAGCGTGACGTCGTCGGCGTACTCGAGGTCGCTGCCCATGGGGAGGCCGCGGGCGAGGCGGGTGACGCGGATGCCGAGCGGCGTGAGAAGGCGGCTGACGTACATGGCAGTGGCCTCGCCCTCGAGGTTGGGGTTGGTGGCCATGATCACTTCGGTGACGGCGCCGCCGCGGGTGCGTTCGAGGAGCTCACGCACCTTGAGGTCGTCCGGGCCGATGCCGTCCATGGGTGAGATGACGCCGTGGAGGACGTGGTAGAGGCCGCGGAAGCCGCCGGTGCGCTCGACGGCGAGGATGTCGAGCGGCTCCTCGACGACGCAGATGAGGCTGCGGTCGCGGCCCTGGTCGCGGCAGATGTTGCAGGGGTCGGTCTCGGTGACGTTCTGGCAGACGGAGCAGAGGACCGTCTTCTCCTTGAGCTCGAGAATGGCGTGGGCGAGGGCGGCGGCGTCCTCGGGCGGGATGCGGAGGAGGTGGTAGGTGAGGCGCTGGGCGCTCTTGGGGCCGATGCCGGGGAGCTTGTGGAACTCCTCGATGAGGCGAGCGACGGGGGGCGGGGCGGCGCCGAGGGGTTCGTTCATCGTTGGGTCGCTGGTCGCTGATGCGTGTGATGGATGGCGGTACCTTACCGCGCGCGGGATCGGGGGCGTAGGGTGCGCGGGATGGGTGGGTGGTCGTTGGCCGTTGTCGTTGGGGGTGCAGGTGGGCGGCGCGATGAGTTGCGGCGCGTGTTTGGTGCGCGGGTGCGGAGCGTGCTGGATGGGGACAGCCCGCGATAGGTCGCTGCGGCGCGCGGGATGCGGCAGCGCGCGGGCTGAGAGCCCGCGCTGCGGGGTCGGCGCTGTGAGTTTGGCCTGCGGGGTTGGCGCTGCGGGGTTGGCTCGGGTGGCGGCGTCGCCTACGGCTGGAGGCCGGGGATGTTGCCGAGGCCGAGGGAGCCGGCGAGGCCGGCGAGCTGGGTCATCTGCAGCGACTGCACCTTCTGCAGCGCCTCGTTGAGGGCGGCGGTGACGAGGTCCTCGAGCATCTCGACGTCGTCGGGGTCGACGACTTCCTTATCGATCTTGAGGGACTCGACGGTCATGCCGCCGGTGAGGACGACGTGGACGGCGCCGCCGCCGGCGCTGCCCTCGGCGCGCTTCTCGGCGAGGTCGGCCTGGGCCTTCTGGAGCTGCTGCGCCATCTGGCCGATCTTCGCCATCATGTCGCGGTTCATTGCCATGATCAGGACTCCTGGTCTTCAGAGACGATCTGCGCGCCGTGGTTCTGCACCGCGTGCTGCACGAGCGGGCTCTTGCTGATCGGCTTCGCGGGCTTCGGTGCAATGATACAGCGGATCGAGACGGGCGTTCCGAGGAGCTGCGTGGCGGCGTCCTCGAAGAACTGCCGGTTCGCCTCCACCTTGCCCTTGTGGAACGGCGCGTAGAAGCCGAGCGTGAGGACGCCGTCCTCCAGTGAGACGGCATGGCAAGAGCCGTTGATGAACGGCGCGACCTTCGTGCGGCTCTCGCGTTCCATCTGCTTCGACGCGTCGTAGAGGCGCTTGGCGAGCGTGTCGAGATCGCCGGCGGCGCCCGCGCTGGCGGTGGCCTGCTTCGCAGCGCCGTTCGGGGGGGCTGGCGGGGCCGGCTCGGGCTCGTCGGATGCCGGCGGGATGACGGGGTTCTTGCTGCCGAGCATCTTCGCGATGTCTTCGGCGGAGGCCTTGCTGAGGTCCTTGCGCAGGTCGTCGGGCACGCGCTCGCGGGGCGCGGACGGCGCCTGCTGCGTCCGCGCGCGTGGCGATTCAGCGCGCGGCGCGTCACCGCGCGGCTGTGGCGGGCGCGGCGCGGGC
>DATMAH010000258.1:0-12127 GCA_035583735.1 Dehalococcoidia bacterium | reverse complement strand
GATGTACTGCGTCTTGCCGTCGATCACGGCCGTCGCGAACGCGTCCATCACCCCGACGTTCGGATAGCAGCCGAAGGCCACCATCAGGTAGGCGCGGCCGTCGAGGCTGAGCGCGCCGTAGAAGTAGCGGTCGTAGAAGTTGCGGTCGCTGGTGTAGACGCGGTCGACGGTCTCGGGCGTCTGGTGGACCAGGTAGTCGTCGAGAGGGGTGATGGGCATGTCGCCTCCGATGCGGTCGCGGGACGTGCAGGCGTCGGGCATTGTAAGCGCGGCTAGGGTGGACCTCGCCGGGACCTCCCGACGAGCCCCGCGCCCTATCCGGCGACGAGTTGCATGATCGTTTCATTTCAGCATACGCACTAATGAACGAACGTCTCGCACTTGCGTGCCCCCCGCCGCTCTACCACCACGCTGTGAATCACGAGACGGGCCACGCACTCGGATTCTGCGACCCCACGAATCCGAATTGCTACTCTCCTGCGTGCGTCGATAGCGTTATGCACTCTCAAGCCTAATGGGTGCGTCAACCTTGAGTTTCCCTCTGCCGGCGATATCTGGGTGGGTACGACGATCGCCAACGACGACGTGCCGGACTAGGAGGCGTTCACGATGTTCCATTCAAGCTGGAAGAACAAGGCAACGACAGTGACGGCGGTCACCATGGTGGCGATCGCGATCGTCGGTGGGGCTGTTGGCTGGAGGGCCACGCAATCCTCCTCCGAATCGGCCGGGCGAGTAGACTCTCCGCTGTTGACCGGTAATCGCACGGAAGTATCGATATGCGTTGAGGATCTAACGTCGGCCGGAACCGTCGATGTAGCATCAGTCCAGCAAGCGGCGGCCGATGTCAAGGCCGCGCCATCGTGGGCAAGAGCGAACCTCGACGGAGTCGACGTCAGGGTAGTAGCGGGGTGCGACGCAGAGCCGCATCTCTTGTCGGCCGGTGTGACGTTCAAGAACGGTGGTTTCATCGAGACGGGAGACTTTGGCCGCACCGACTCCCCCAGCGAACATCGCTTGATGGTGTTCATCCTCGACGATGCCGAGATAGAGCGGCTGTTCGGCGATGCGGCGTCGCGAACCGCTGTCCAGGAGTCGCTATGCGAGGGCGGAGTCTGTTCTGAGGTGACGACAGGTCTCTATCTGAGCGCATCCGAGGTGTCGGACGTCAAGACGCTCGCTGGCAGGCTCTCGCGTGCGATCGGGATCCTGCCGCCTGCGCCTCCGTCGAGCGGCGACAACGAAGTGCGCCCGAACGAGACGACGATCACGACCGACAACCCGTAAGACTGCGGTGGATCGGTTTAGCAGGGGCGCCCGCGCTCCGCGGACGCCCCTGCCGACGGGCCGGATAAGAGAATCCTTGGGCGCTGTTTGACCGCGTCGGTCGCTCCCGGCATCCTTCGGGCATGCAGACCATCACCGGCTACACGACGCGCAGCGTCGAGGCGCGCGGGGTCCGCTTCAGCTACCTCGAGTGGGGCGACCCGTCGTCGCCCCCGATGGTGCTGCTGCACGGACTGACCGGCCACGCGCACACCTGGGACCACGTGGCGCCGGCGCTGGCCGGGCGATACCACGTCCTCGCGCTCGACCAGCGCGGCCACGGCGACACGCAGCACGCCGAGACGTACACCACGGCCGACTTCGTCGCCGACCTCGCCGCGCTGGCGGATATCTGGCGCGCCGAGCGCTTCGTGCTGATGGGGCTGTCGATGGGCGGCCACAACAGCATCGCCTTCGCCGCCGCCTACCCGGAGCGCGTCGAGCGCCTCATCATCATCGACATCCCCCCGCGCATGAAGCGCGAGGCGGCCCCGAACTGGGCCGCGATCTCGCGCCTCGCCGAGACCGGCCACAAGCGCTACACACAGTTCGACGAGGCGTTTCGCGACGCCCGGGCCGGCAACCCCACCGCGCCTGACGAGAACCTCCGCTATCGCACGCAGTGGAACCTGCGCGACGCCGGCGACGGCACGCAGATCTTGAAGTACGACCCCCGCTGCCCCGCGCGCTGGCAGCCAGCCGACCTCTGGCCCGAGCTGCCGAAGCTCACCATGCCCGTCCTGCTGGTGCGCGGCGGCAAGACCACGGTGCTGCCGCGCGATGTCGCCGGGCGCATGGTGGCGACGATGCCCGACGCGGAGATGGTCGAGGTGCCCGACTCCGGCCACTCCGTCCCCACCGACCGCCCCGAACAACTCGCACCGATCGTGCTCGACTGGCTCGAGCGCCGGCATTGACGTCAGGCAAGCCGCGCTCCTCCCAACTGGCCGCCGAAGGGACCGCTGGTGATGAGGCCAACGAGGAGCGTGTCATGACCGAACTTCCGGTCGAGTTTCAGCAGAGAATACGGCTCGTCTTCAAGGATCGGGGCGCCGAGTGGCTTGTCCGGCTGCCCGCGCTGCTGCGCGAGTACGAGGAGCGCTGGCGGCTGCGCATCGGCGAGCCGTTCGAGCTGTCGTATCACTACGTCGCGCCCGCGACGACGGCGGACGGCGCGGAGGTCGTGCTGAAGGCCGGCGTGCCGTCACCCGACTTCTCGCACCAGGTGGAGGCGCTGCTCCTGTATGCCGGCCGCGGCATGGTGCGCGTACTCGACGCCGACGCTGACGCCGGCGTCATGCTGATGGAGCGACTGGACCCGGGCACCACCATCGTCGACATGCCCGACGACGACGCCACGGCCATCGCCGCCGGCGTCATGCGCGACCTGCAACTGCCGGCGCCCGCGGACTGCGGCCTCCCGGCGCTCGCCGACTGGGCGAGCGCGCTCGATCGCGTCCGCGGCCACTACGGTGGCGGCACGGGCCCCATACCGGAGCGCCTGTACGAGATGGCGCAGGCGTACTGGCGCGAGATGCTCGCGTCGGCCGCCGCCCCCATCGTGCTGCACGGCGACCTGCACCACTGGAACATCCTGCATGATGAGCGACGCGGCTACGTTGCCACCGACCCACACGGCGTCCTCGGCGAGCCCGAGTACGAGGTCGCGGCCTTCCTCGGCAACCCGAACACGCGGCTGCATCTCTTCGACGACCTCGCCGCCACGATGTGCCGGCGGCTCGACATCTTCGCCGCATCGCTCGGCTACGACCGCCAGCGGATGCTGCGCTGGGGCATCGCCTTCCAGGTGCTGTCCGCGTGGTGGTCGTACGAGGACGGCGGCAACGGCGAACGCGCCCTCATCGCGGCAACAGCGCTGGACGCCATCAATCCCGACTCGCGCTGGCATTGACAGCGCGCCATGCGCCGGTGCATGCTCGCGGCGGAGGTGCGCCGTGGCCATCACAACCAGTGTCATCGGCACCGCTACGCCCACGCGCAGACGACGCCGGGGGAGCCGCTCGGCGGCGCCATCTGGCTCCCGCCCGGCGAAGCGAAGGTGCCCGCCCTGCGCATGATGCGCGCCGGCATGTGGGCGGCGCCGTTTCGCCTCGGGGTT
Source organism: Dehalococcoidia bacterium (assembly GCA_035583735.1). Taxonomy (GTDB): domain Bacteria; phylum Chloroflexota; class Dehalococcoidia; order DSTF01; family JACRBR01; genus DATMAH01. The sequence continues at coordinate 8,682 of DATMAH010000258.1, read as the reverse complement.
GGCCCGTCTGGCCGCTTCATGCGCGTGATGGACCGCTTCGACAAGCTGCACGAGCGCGACATGCGCGAGCCGCACTGGTACCTGATGATTCTCGGCGTCGACCCGCCGCACCAGGGGAAGGGCGTCGGCAGCGCGCTGATCTCGCCCATGCTGGAACGCGCCGACAGCGAGCACCTGCCGTGCTACCTGGAAACGGCGAAGGAGCGGAACGTGCTGTTCTACCAGCGCCACGGTTTCGAGGTCGTCGTCGAGGATGCGATTCCGAACGGCTTCCGCTACTGGACCATGAAGCGCCCCGCGCGTTAGCCGCCGGCCGCCGCGGCCTCGCCCGGCCACGAGATGATGGCCGACCGCGCCGAACCCACGTCAGGACCGATGCGTCCGTTCTCGTGCCGCACCAGCGTGCGTTCCAGCAGCGCGCGTAGCTTCTCCCGCCCGGCCGCATCGTCGTCCCGGAGACAGAGCGTATTCGAGACCTGCGCCTCGGCTTCATCGAGGTCCGCGAACGTCCAGGTGAAGCGATGCTGCACCACCTCGAGGTCCGCCATCACACCGATCTGCGCGAGGAGGTTGAGCAGGTCGTGCGCGCCGGGCTGGGGCTGCAACGGTTCCCCATAGAACTCGGCCCAGAGCCCCATGTCCGTCGGCAGCGGGTCGATGCGAAGGTAGACGAACACGCGCGCGCGTGCGTGGGACGTGAGCTTCCGCAGAAACGGCACGACGTCGGCGATCGGGTACAGGACGTGAGAGCAGATGACGATGTCATGTGCCCCGGCGTCAGCCTCCATCCACCCCGACTCCACCGCCGTGATATTGCCGAGCGACCGCGCCGCCGCGTCCTCCCGCAGGAGGCCCAGCATCGCGGCTGACGGGTCGACCGCGGTGACATGCGCGACGTGCGGCGCCAGCGCCAGCGTGTGCCGCCCGGTCCCAGCGCCGACGTCCAGCACCGTCGTCTCCCGCGTCGCGGCGCCCCGCACGCGGATGAAGAACGGGTCGGCATCGGCGCGATCGTGGAGCGCCTGCCGGTACTGCTTCGCGCGCCGCGCCCAGTAGTCCCCCGACGTGCGGCCGGCCGCCTCGTACGCGTTGTCCATCTGCACGCGCCGGCGCTCGACGATGTCGTGCCAGCGCCGCACGTAGTCGACCGGCGGGACCGGCGGCGGCACCGGCTCAGCCATCGATCGCGTCCGTGACGTCGAACCGCATCTCGCCCATTCCTGTGACGATGAAGCCGAGGGCGATCGTGTGCTTTCCCGGCGCGAGCGTCAGCCCGTCGGCGCGGACGGTGACCGCCTTGTTCAGCCCCAGCGTCATCGGCCGCTCGGCCGAGACTTCATCGAAGCGCAGTCGCTCGCCGTCGACGATGAACCAGGTCGACTCGAGCGGCTGTGCCTGCTCATCGACGATCAGCGGCAGCACCTGTTCGGCGTACCCGCTCCCGAGCTGGTTCTCGAGCTCGAAGGCGACGCCGCCGTCCTCGTTGCGCAGGCTGCCTTTCACATAAAGGCGGCGGAGGAGAAACGCGGGGACCTGCATCAGTCCTTGAACCCTTTCAGCATGCGGTAGACCTTGCGTTCGCGCTCCACGACGTCCGGCGGCAGCGCGCGCGGGCCGCCCAGCGGCAACGATAGCAGGTAGACCTGCGCCACGCGCTCGACCAGCGTGACGGCGGCGACCGCCTGCTCGAGCGACGCGCCGACGCCGACCACGCCGTGGTTGCGCAGCAGCACCGCCGCCCGGTCGCTCAGCGCGTCCGCGGCGTTGCGGGCCAGCTCGTCGCTTGCGGACGCGCCGTACTCGGCGACCTCTATCGCCCCGCCCAGGAACACGGCCTGCTCGTCCAGGATGCACGGCAGCGCCCGCCCCGAGACGGCGAACGCGCTCGCGTGCAGCGAGTGCGTATGGATCACGGCATTGACGTCCGGCCGGGCGCGATAGATCGCCAGGTGCGTGAGCGACTCCGACGACGGTACGCCATCGCCCACGACAGGCTCCACCTCGGCGTCGACGACGAGCACGTCGTCGAGGCTGAAGCGCGCATACGGCACGCTGCTCGCCGTGACGGCGTACAGCTCGCCGTCCTTCGCGGCGATGCGGCGGCTGACGTTGCCGCTCGACCCGGCGACGAGCCCGGCCGCTACGATCGCGCGCACGGCATCGAGCACTTCTTGCCGCTCAGCGGCGTACGCGCCCCCCATCAGATCAGCGCCATTCTCTCGAACTCCTCCGCCATCGCACGCCACCGCGCGTAGACGTCGTCGTACGCCGCGGAGTCGCGCGCCCGCGGCTCGACGGTTTCGCGCGGCCGCGCCATCTCCGCGAGCGCCGCCCGGAGTGAAGGATGCAGCCCGATCGCCGCGAAGGCCAGCGCCGCGGCGCCCAGCGCCGACGTCTCAGGCGATGCGGCGACGGTCACCGGCCGGTCCAGCACATCGGCGAGCATGCGTGCGAAGAGCGCGCTGCGCGACATCCCGCCGCCCAGGGCCACCCGGCCGACCCGCGCGCCGGCGACGGACTCCAGTTGCTCCACGTTCGCGCGGACCCCGCACGCAGCCGATTCGAGGAACGCGCGCAGCACGGCGCCGCGCGCCGGCGCGGACACCGCAAACGGCAACGGAAACGTCAGGCCGCCTACGCCGGCGTTCATGCGCGCCGCATGCATCACACGCGGGCCGACAATGGCGAGCACATCGCCCGAGCCGGGCGGGGCCGCCGCAGCGAGGTCCGCGGCATCATCCGGCGACACGCCCACCAGCCCGCAGACCCAGCCGAACGCTCGCCCGAGATCACCCGCGTTCGACTCCGCTACCCAGCACGAGCCCAACGCATGCGCGCCGCACCACGTCCGCATCTCCGGGTCGAGTACAGGCACGCCCGTCACGAGCTGGACCGGCGCCGACCAGCCCGCCGCCACGCCGCACTCGCCGGCGCGTGCCACGCCCATGCCAACGAGCGCGCACTGCGTATCGGCGCCGGCCAGGACGACTGGGAGGCCGCCAAGCGCGCCGCCCGCGACCTCGCCGCGCACCTCACCATCCGCCACGCACGACGGCACACGCCCGGCGTCGAGCCCGCCACGCGCGACCGCCCGGTCGGCGACCTTCCCGGACGTCAGGTCCAGCATCCCGTTTTCGACGCCCAGCGTGCGCGTCATAGCCGGACTCCCGCCGCACAGCCGCCAGCCGATCCAGTCCGCGAGCGGGATAACCGTGGCAACAGCCTCGGCGGCGGCCGGGCGGTGCTCTTGCAGCCACCGCCACTTCGCGGCCGCCTGCATCAGCGACGGCAGATGTCCCGTCTCGGCGTACACGTCCGACGCGTGCGCCGCGTCGATGGCGATACCCTCCGCCGCCGCCCGCGCGTCCACGTTCGGGGACACCAGCAGCGCCGCACCGTCCGCGGCGGCGAAGACCAGCCCTTCGCGCTGCCCTGTCACGGCCACACCCGCGACATCTTCCGCCGCGCCCGCGCGACAGAGCGCGCTCAGCGCGTCGTCGAGCCAGCCCGCGTCGATCTCGCGCGCGAACGGCCCGCCGTCGCCGGGTACGAACAGCGGCCACTCACGCGACGCCAGAACGCGCACGCCGCCCTCGCGCGTGACGGAGACGGCACGCAGGGCGCTGGTGCCGGCGTCAATCACGACGATGCGTTCAGCCCGCACGCGCCGTCGCATAGTCCGGGTTCACGAGGTGCTGCAGCGGGCGGCCGTCCAGCAGCCGCTCGATCTCCTCCGTCATCATCAGCGAATGCCGCTCGACCGTCTCGCGCGTCGCGCCGCCGATGTGCGGCGTAAGGATCAGGTTCGGCGCCGTCAGCAGGCGGCTGGAGAAGGGGAGCGGATGCCCGTCGAACACGTCCAGGGCGGCGCCGGCGATCAAGCCGGATGCAAGCGCGTCGGCGAGCGCGTCGGCGTCTACGGCCGCACCCGAACCCGTGTTGACCAGAAACGCATCGGGTCGCATGCGCCGCAGGAACGCGGCGTCCACCATGCGGCGCGTGGCGGCGTTGTCCGGCACATGCAGCGTGACGGCGTCCGCGCGTGACGCCAGCTCGTCGAGGGATACCGGCTCGGCGCCGTGGGCGCGGATCTCGCCGTCATCCACCAGCGGGTCGTGGGCGATGACGTACGCGCCGAGCGCGCCCAGCTTGCGCGCCACCTCGCGACCGATGCGGCCGAAACCGGCCACGCCGATCGTCGCGCCGGCGACCTCACGGCCGCGCAGGTGCCGGTACCCGAAGGCCGGATCGCTCCATCCGGCCCCCGCGACGAGCCGGTGTGCATCCGGCAGGCGGCGGAACAGCGCCAGCAGCAGCCCGAGCGTCATCTCGGCGACGGCGTTGGTGTTGCGGCCCGGCGCATGGACGACGGCCACACCGTGCGCCGTCGCCGCCCGCACGTCGACCTGGTTGAGGGCGCCGCGGCACGTCCCGACCAGGCGCAGGCACGGCGCCAGGGCGAACGTCTCCTCGAACACGAAGTCCGCTTCCACGACCAGCACGGCGATGTCATCGTCGGCCAGGCGGCGGCCCAGCGCCTCCGGGTCCTGCAGCCTGCCCGTCTCGAGCCAGCTCTCGTAGGCCACGTCGACGCGGGCGGACAACCGTTCGATACACGAGTCGGTGAATGGTGCAAGGATGAGCGCGCGCACGTATGACCCCGGCGAACGATAACACGAAGCCGGGCGAGGGACGCGGGCTCAGGCTGCTAGAACGTACCGGTGCGGCGCGCCTGGTCTTCCACCGGCGCTTCGAGCGGCGCCACGAGCGAATCGGCCAGCGCCTCGGGCGTCATCGCCTTGCCGCCGGGCGAACCGATCGCCACCTGCACGGCGTGGCCGTCGTGCGCCGCCAGCACCAGCGCCGCCACGTCGTCCGCCGATTCGGCGCGCAGGCCGTCGGCCGCCGCGGTCTCGATGCGCTCACAGAGCGCGCGGCGCCAGGAGGCGTAGGCCTGGCTCAGCCGCTTGCCCACCTCGGCGTTGCGCGTCGCCTGCGCCCAGAACTCCAGCAGCACCGCCGGCCAGCGCGGCTCGTCCCGGTAGGAGAAGAACGCGGAGAACGCCTCGCGCAGGCCGTCGCCCGAGGCGGCCAGCGCCCGCGTCCGGTCCTCCGTCCACATGCGGAGCAGCTCCAGGAGGATGTCGTCCTTCGTGGAGAAGTGGAAGTAGTAGGCGCCCTTGGAGTACCCGGCGGCCTGGGAGATATCGTCGACGGTCGCATGCTCGTAGCCGCTCGTCGAAAAGAGCTGCAGGGCCGCATCCACGAGTTTCGCCCGCGTCTGCTTTCGCTGCTCGAATCTGTCGATAGAGGTGCGTGGCATAGGAGGCCTCGTACGAAGTATCGTCTGGGCGCGAGCGATCCGACGGCCCAGTATGCACCAAAGCGGCCCCGCCGCCAATCCGCAGTCTTGTTGACAATCCAAAAAAACTTCACGCCGGGCTGTAACAAACGCGCACTCTCCGCGTTTGGAGGTTGGTAGCGCCCCAGGGATCGGGGGACGACGCCACGGCCGGACGCCGAACGACAAGGTCTGAGAACGGGCAAACCCGTCGTGAGGCGGGGGCGCAAAGCCACGGGTCCGCTGGGCGGACGGCCGGGCTGCCGAAGACCTGACCCCGCCGGGCCAGTCCGTCTTCACGCCGCCTGTTCTCCATGCGAGAGAGGCGGCTTTTCGTTGGTGGCTAAGCGGGGCAAGGTGCGCGCGGCTGATCGGCAGGCGATGATCATGAGGCACATGCCGCTGGTGGCGTTCGTCGTCAGCCGCATGTCCACGGACAACCAGAAGACGCTGGGGCTCGACCGCGAGGACGCCCTCGCCTACGGCATCGAGGGCCTCATCCAGGCCGTCGATGCCTTCGACGAGGCCCGCGGCACCAGCTTCGCCAGCTTCGCCGTGCGGCGCATCCGCGGCTCGATCCTTGACGCGATCCGCAAGATGGACCCGCTGCCGCGCTCGCTGCGCAAGAGCACCCGGGAGGTGGAACAGGCCTCCCAGGAGCTGGCAGCGCTTCTCGGCCGCTGGCCCTCGGCGAAGGAGGTCGCGTTCCGCATGGGCATCTCGCTGGAGCAGCTCGACGAGATCCAGCGGCACGCCGGCTCGCGGTTCATCTCGCTCGAGCACGCCCTCCAGGACCGCGGCGGCGAGAACCCGACCACCCTCGACCCGATCGATGAGGACGAGACGGGGGACCCGGCGCGGGCCGCCGACCACAATGCCTCGCTTGCGCTGCTCGAAGCGGCACTCCAGGAGCTGCCGCCCCGCGACCGCGCCATCCTGAAGCTGCGGTACGCCCAGAACAAGCCGTTCCACGAGATCGGCCAGATGATGGGCCTCTCCGAATCCCGCGTCTGCCAGCTCCACAAGCGCATCCTCGCCTCGCTCCGCCGCCGGATTCACTCGCAGATCGAGGAGGCGGCGGCGTAACCCCTACGGCGCCTCCCGGAGAGGGCCGATATTACCCTAGGCCTTTTGGGACGGGGCATCGTCCGGGTCTGGGGACTCATGCTGAAGCCCGAACACATCAGCCCGCGCGAGGGGGGGCCGCCCGCGCCCGCCGACGCGCCGGCCACGGACGACAAAGTCGTGCCGCCGGCCACGCTCGCTGACGGGGCCGATGCGGAGGCGGAACGCGTTCCGCGCGCGGCCATGGCATATATCGTCGCCGTCTTCCTGGCCGGCGTCGCCTCCATGGCCTACTTCGCGCCGCAGCTCTCCCGCGATGACATCGCCGGCTTCATCGTCGTCGGCCTCGTCGCCATCGCCCTCGGCCGCACCCGCGTCCAGATCTACGGCGATACGGCCGTCTCCATCGGCATGGTGGGCGATTTCGCCGTCGCGTTCCTCTACGGCCCGGCCGGCGCCGCGATCGTCGCCCCCGCCGCGGCCATCGCCACTGATTTCGGCGGTGGCGCCTGGTACAAGCGCGTGTTCAACGTCGGCTCGTTCGTGGTGCTCAACGTCCTCGTCGCGCTGATGATCTCGGAGCTGGTGGACATCGTCGATGCCTCACAGACGCTCCCCGAGAGCTGGTGGCTCATCCCCATCGCGCTGGCAGCGGTGGTGGCCTACTACCTCGTCAACATCGGCATGGTGACCGTGGCCGTCAGCCTGGCTTCGCGTACGTCGCTCATGGCCGTCTGGCATGAGAAGTTCGACTGGCTGCTGCCACACTACTTCGTGTTCGGGCTGCTGGGCCTCGCGCTGGCGGTGGCATACCAGGGGCTGGGCTACTTCGGGCTGCTCGCCTTCCTGGCGCCACCGCTGATGATGCGCTTCTCCATCAAGCAGTACCTGGACAAGACCGAGCGCACCGTCGACGACCTGAAGAAGAGCAACCGCGAGTTGCAGAAGGCGAATCGCGACGTGCTCAGCATGGCCAACCAGCTGCGCGAGACGTATGACGGCACGCTCGAAGCGCTCGTCTCCGCGCTGGACGCGCGCGACCGCGAGACGAAGGGGCACTCGCTGCGCGTCGCCAAGTACATGATGGAGATCGCCTACCAGATGGGCATCGACCCGGGGACGGAGGAGTGGGTGAATATGCAGCGGGGGGGCCTGCTGCACGACATCGGCAAGATCGGCGTGTCGGACACGATTCTGCACAAGCCGGGGCCGCTCACCGAAGAGGAGTGGGTGGACATGCGCCGCCATCCCAGGATCGGCCACGACATGATCAAGGACATCGGCTTCCTCGCTGGCGCGGCGCAGATCGTGCTGGCGCACCACGAGCGCTTCGACGGCAAGGGCTACCCGCGCGGCCTGGCCGCCGACGAGATCCCGCTGGGCGCCCGCATCTTCGTCCTGGCCGACACGTTCGACGCGATGACGTCGGACCGGCCGTACCGCGCCGCCATGAGCCCGGATATCGCGCGCGAGGAGATCATCCGCTGCAGCGGCACCCAGTTCGACCCGCGCTGCGTCCAGGCGTTCCTGCTGGCCTGGGAGAAGATCCTCGCCATCCGCATGGAGGACTGGGAAGAGGAGACGGCGCATCATGCGGCCGCCGCTCCGCGCCAGAGCGCGGCATAGACGCGACACGACAGAGGCAACGAAAGGGCTCCCGTGCCGGGAGCCCTTTCGGCGCTTGTGAGTTCCTTCGGGAGCTCGTTACCAGCTGATGCGAAACATGGCACTTCCTCCTTCAGGGTGCTCCACCGGGAGCCGTCGCCAACCTCTGGGCCGCCCTAAACACCGACCCGTCGGTATGTTTATACGCCTGTGACGGCTCCCTGTCAACCCTGCCCCGGCCGTGCAATCCCTGATTTGACATGGAATCGCGAGCCGTGGCGCTATTCCGCGTGCCCGGCGGCGCCGATATCTCACATAGGAATATGCGAACGGAGAATCGCCAGGCCCAGCGCTCCCGGACTGCCCGCGACCACATCGTGCGGGCCGCCCTTGGCGTGTTCGCGCTCAAGGGCTACGTCGCGGCGTCAATGGACGACATCTGCCTTGCCGCCGGCTGCTCCAAGGGCGGACTCTATCACCACTTCCCCAACAAGGGCCAAGTCCTCTCGAGCGTTGTCAAGCTGCTGATCGAGGTCGACGGCATCCTGCCACCGCTTGACCGTGCCGCGGCCGCGACCGGCGTGCCCGCGGCAAGCCTGGGCCGCGTGCTCATCGAGGTGTGGGCGGAGGCGGCACGGGACGACGCGCTGCGGGCGCAGCTCCGCGGCGGG
>DATMAH010000257.1:0-4387 GCA_035583735.1 Dehalococcoidia bacterium | reverse complement strand
CCGTGCCTCCTGCTCAGCCGCGCGCTTCTCCAGCGCCGCATCGACCACGTCACGCAGCCACGTCGCCGACATCACCTCGCTCATACCGGCCCCGCGACGCCCGGCAGCGCACCCGGCGCCACCGGTACACCGTTCTGCGTCTGTACCGGCGGGTTCGGCCGCGCCGCGCCCGGCGGCAACGCCCCGACGCCCTGCGGCACGGACATCGGCTGGGCCGCAGGCGGCGGGATCATCTCCGGCGTCCCCGGCGGCGCCCCCGCGGGCACCGTCGGCCCCGGCGGCTCCGGCGGCGGGAACTGGGCGTCGAGGTAGGCGTCGATCCGCCGCTGCATGCGGTCACGCGCGTACTGGATCGCCCAGCCCGGCGCCTTCGGCGTGCCGAGCGCGTCGAACACCATCGCGTCGATCGCCATCCGCTTGCGCTCCGCATCCGGGTCCTTGACGCCGAGCAGCTCCATGCCCGTGGTCATGCCGTAGATGCCGAACTCGACGTTCGCCCGCACCGCCTGCTCGCGGGCGTACTTCGTCTCCGGCGAGTCGGCGCCGATCGTCACCCGCACATCCACCGCCAGCTTCGCCAGCTCCGGCGTCAGCGCCCGCGCCTCCTCGACGCGCACGCCGCCCGCGTCGGCCGGGCGTCGGTCACGCGGCGTCGCGTGACAGTAGATCGGTTCGCCCGTGATGGCGACCACCTGCATCAAGTCCATCAGGACGCGCCGCCGGGTTTCCGCCCGCCGCTCCTGAATCGGCGCCATCTGCGTCAGGAACGCCGCTTGGATGCGCGCGAGGTGGATGCCCGGCTCTCCCGCCGAACCGGTACCGGCAAAGAAGTCGTCCGACCGGTAACGGCCGATCTGCTGTTCCAGTAGCTGCCGCACCTCGCCGATGTTGACGCCGAGCGTCTCCGCCCGCCGCAGCTCGCCACGGATGAGCGCCGGCGTGCGGCCGTCCTGCACGCGCTGCGTCTTCGTCTCGCGCGTGGCGTCGGCCGGAGGCGGCAGCCCGGCCGTCTCCGCCACCTGCTGGTAGGGCGGCCGGCTCGCCTCCTCGAACAGCATCGTCAGCCACGCCGTGTTGACGAGGTTGAGGGTGTCGGCCTCCACCAGCATCCCCAGCACCGGCGGCTTGTAGCGCTCCTCCAGCGTGCCGCCACGCGTCCGCGAGTCACCCGGCACGATGTAGACGCCCGTCCCGACGCCGGCGAGCGGGTTGTCGAACTCGACGACGACACCGGAGTCGGGCCGCACGTTCACCGCGTCCTCGACATCGAGGTCCTCGATGTAGATGCACACCTTGTCCGGCCGGATGATGCGGGTACAGCGCACCATCTCGCCGCCCTCGTCGAGGTCGATCCCCGTGTCCTGCGCCGGTTGCAGGACGCTGCCGAGCGCGGGCTGGCCCGTGCTCTTGCGGTCGTGCGCCAGCACGAAGCGGTTGCCCTCCCGCCGCACGCCGTAGCCTTCGAGCGTCTTCAGGAGCGGGTTCAGCGGCACCTTGCCGTCGATCATGGCGATCCGGAAGGTCTGGCCATCCTCGTGCTCGAAGCCGTCGAACACCTCGCGGTCGATCACCTTGACCGACCAGAGCAGGCCCTCCTCGGCCTGCGCCTGCTGCGTCACCTCGTCATAGGCCTTCGCGTGGTCGCGGTGCTTGCGGTAGGCCTCGCTGTAGGCCGTCACGGCCGTCTCCGGCGGCTCGCCGACATCGGCCGCGTCCTCAGCCGCCCCCTCGTCCTGGTAGTCCGGGTCAGCCGCCCGCGCCAGCGCGGCGCGGTTGGCGTACGGGGCCAGCGCCTTGCCCTCGCGCTTCTCCAGCAGGAGGATCGCCGCCCCGTCGCCGAGGATGGCGTCGCACTCGTCCGCGTTCACCGTCGGCGTGAAGAGCGCGTCGGCGATCGCTTCCAGCGCGTTTTCCAGCTGCTGCGCCTTCGCCGCGTCCTTGCGCGAGCGCGCGATCACCTCCAGCTCCATCGGGTTGGAGACGAGGATGTGCTTGCGCCGCTGGATTTCCTGATCCGGCTCCGGCGACTGGTAGGGCGTGAAGGCGTCCTTGAACGCCGGGCCGAGGAAGTTGGCGAAGGTGTTCAGCCGTTCGTCGTCACGGCGGTCGCGCGTACGCCGCCAGGAACGGAGCAACGTCTTCTCCGTCTTCAGCCGGTCGCGCAGCTTGCGAATCTGCTCGGGGGTGTACGTCGCAGCCGTGGTTGCGCCCTCCGCTCGCTCCGGCCGCTCGGGCGCTACGGGCAGGTCAATGGGCGCTAGGCCGCTTGGCCAAGTCTACTACGCCCCGGCGGGCGCCGTCATCCGGCATACACCCTCCCGTCCGGCAGCATCACCGGCTGTACGTCCTGCCACTGCGCCAGCCCGGCGACAGCGTAGCGGAGCGCGTCGAGCAGGTCGCAGTGGTGCTTGATCGGCCGTTCGCCCGCGTACTCGACGCGCGTCGTCTGGTCGGCCGTCACCGTCGCCCGGTAGTCGGCGAATTCGTCCCGCAGGTGGCGGCACTCGGCATGGACGGTCAGGCCGTCCGTCACGAGCCGCTCCCGCACGAGCTGGATGCCCGCCTTCAGCTCCGTCATCGCCCGCCAGGCGTCGAAGCCGTGCTCGCGCAGCGTCGCCAGGAGGAGCTTCTCATCCGGCGGCACGAACACACGCACCTTCCGCCCCGCCCACTGTTCCCACTCCTGAAGCTGCGCCTCCACGCGGTCGAGCGACGAGCCGACGACGTAGTACTCGGCATAGACGTGCGCGCGGCCCGACGACCGCTCACCGACGAGTGCCATCGCCGTCGGCGTCACGGCCCCCAGGTCGATGCCGACGGCGACGCGCGGGCAGTCCTCGAGGTCGCAGGGGTCGGCGTGCTTGACGTGGCGGCCCGGCGGCGAGTCGAACATCGGGTAGACGTAGGTGTCGTCGCCCTGGATCGCCTCCTGCCAGGTCGTCGGGGCGTACTGCCAGAGGCCGGCCGTCTCGCCGTGCTCGCGCAGCTCCTGTTGGTACCAGCGGGCATCGCGGCCGGGCCGGGCATCCCACGGGGCGAAGAACGGGTGCAGGCGCGACTCGCCGGAGAGGGCCTGCCGCCAGAGCCGCGCCGCGAAGTTCGGCCCGGCGCCGCGCGTGACGATGTGCAGCGAACCGCCCGGCGCTACCGTCGTCTCCACCGACCGCCAGACGGTCTCGCCGCCGCCCGGCTGGCGGGCGAACTCGTCGAGGTGCGTGTGCGTCGCCGTCTGGTCGATCGCCACGTGCGCCGTCGCCGGGTAGCTGACGACCGTCCGCACGTCGTCCGGCCCGGCGATCAGTTTGAGGGACGTGCTGTTGTTGCCGTCCGCGACGCCGTCGCCGACGGGCAGGCGCATGTACGGCGGCAGGTGTTCGAGGCCGTAGCGCACCCAGCCGAGGAGCGCGCGCGCCGCCTGCAGGTTGCGGCTGAACAGATGGACGCGGGCGTTCGGCCGGAAGCGGGCGACCCAGCCGTCATAGGCACACGCGAGCTCGCTGAACCCGAGCTTGCCCGCCTTGAGGGCGTAGAGCCACGGGTGCCGCTCCATCAGCTCCGCCAGCTGGGCCTGCCCCTGCCAGAGGTCGCGAAACGAGCACGGGGCGCCGTGCTCGCGGTCGATGAACTGCCAGTGCCGGAGGAAGCGCCGGAAGGAGAGCGCACAAGCCGCCAGCTCCGCCGCCTCATCCGCTGTCAGCGGCCCTGCCGCCGGGATGGTCAGCGTCGTCACACGCCGGCGATCTGCGCGAGCTGCGCGATCTTCTGGGCAACCACGGGGTCGAGTTCGGCGCCCGCCCGCATGGCCGCGCCGGTGTCGAAGGTGACCGGGTTCGCCCGCAGCGCCGGCATGACGCCGTAGCGGTTGAGCGGGCTGCCGGGCGCGAATCCCGGCAGGTACTGGCGTCCGACTTCGACGGCGTACGGCAGCGCCGCCAGCCGGTCGGCCTGCGCCTGCTTCACCCGCGCCGCGTCCACGGCCTGCGCCGCCTGCAGGGCGTTGATGAGGTCGTTGACCGCGCCCGAGCGGGCGTTGAGGGCGGCCGTCGCGGCGTTCTGCTGCGAGACCAGTATCCCCGGATCGGTCGCGTCACCATAAGCGTACGGGTCGTAGTACGACTGGCCGGGCGCAAGCGGCCCATACGCGTCCAGTGGCATTTGCCCCGGCTGGGGCGCGATCCCGAGAATCTCCAGCCCCTTGTCCGTCACTCTGGCGTAGCGTCCGTCCGCCAGCTTGACGATGCGCGGCGAGCTGCTGTCGGAGCCTGGAGCCCCGGAAACGCCGGGGGTCGGTGTTTCATTGAAGAGGTCAGGGGGCGGATTCTCCGGTTCGCCCGGTGCTGGCGTCCCCTGCGGTACTGGTGTCCCTGGTCCCACGGTGCCCTCCCCT
>DATMAH010000256.1:0-5389 GCA_035583735.1 Dehalococcoidia bacterium | reverse complement strand
GCACAGTTCCGCGACGCGCTCGATCTCGGCCATCGCCTTGCGGGGCTGGTGGCCATCGAAGTAGGCACGCGCGCGCAGGAAGGCGGTGAGGGCGAGCTGATGGCGGTTGTCGAGCGCCTCGTAGTGGCGCCAGGCGGTATCGAGTGACCGGAGGGCGGCGGTGCTGTCGCCCCGTTCGAGCGCGATCTGTGCCTGGACGAGGGCGTGCTGCGCGATACGGGCGGGCGGGTCGCCGGACCTGGGCGCCGTGGCGCGGGCGAGCTGCAGCGCCTCCTCGCCCTGGCCGAGCGCGAGCCGCGTGAGCGCCAGCCCCTCGGCGACCTCGACGCTGAGGTACGGCATCTGGAGGCTATCGACCAGTGGCCGGGCTTCTTCGTAGGTCGCCAGGCTGTCCTCGAAGCGGCCCATCGCGCGGTAGGTCTCGGCGATGCCGGCGAGCATGAACGCTTCGTCGGTGGTGTTGCCGGTGCCGCGGACGAGGCGGATGCCGCGCTCGTACACCTGTAGCGCCTGCTCGTACTCGCCGATCTCGTAGTACACCATGCCGGTGTTGTTGAGGGTGAGGCCGAGGTCGAAGGTGTTGCCGGCGCGCTCGAACGCGGACTGCGCGCGCTGGAGCGCGCCGAGCGCCTGCAGCGGCTCGCCGCGGGCGCTGTAGCATTGCGCCAGCGTGACGCACGTGTTGCCGATGCCGCGCAGGTCGCCGACCTGTTCGAGCAGGCGGCGGGCCTCCTCCAGCTCTTCGATCGCGGTTTCGATGTCGCCGTTGAGGGCGTGCGTGACGCCGAGGTTGCGCAGGGCGTCGCCGGCGAGCTGCTCGTCGTCCTCCTCGCTCGCCTCGAGCAGGGTGCGCGCCTGAGAGAACGTGGCGAGCGCCTCGTCGTTGAACCCCTTCATGCGCTGCGTCTCGCCGCGCACGAAGAGCGCCTGCACGACGCCGGCCGTATCGTTGCGCTGCCGCAGCTCCCGCACCGCCTCCTCGACGAGGCGGAGGGCTTCGTCGAACTCCTCGAGTTTCAGCGACGCGCGTGCGCGCCAGGTGAGGAGGTCCGCGCGGCCGGCGAGCGCCTCGCGCGGCAAGCGGTCGATCCACTCGGCGAGGCCGCGCGCCTGTCCCTGCTGGATGAGGCGCGGCGCGACCTCCTCGAGCACCTCGGCGGCGCGGGGCCATTCCTCCAGCTCGAACAGCAGCTCGACCGCCTCGTTGAGCATGCCGAAGCGTGCGAGCGTATCGGCGGACTCGCGGCCGGCCGCGGCGAATGCATCGGGGTCGTCGCTGCGGAACTGCTGCATGAGCAGCGAGCGCATGAGCGTGTGGCAGCGGTAGGTCGGCGGCTCGTCGGAGTGCTGGGAGATGAAGAGCAGCCGCGATGAGGCCTCGCGCAGCAGCTTTTCGGCGTCACGGCGGTACGTGACGTCGTTGCAGAGCGCGGGCGTCCAGATGGGCAGCAGGGACACTTGGCGGAGAAAGGCGCGCAGGTCCTCCGGCACGGTCTCGAGCGCCTCGCCGCCGGCGTACTCGGCGAGCGACATGCCGACGTTGGGGCCGGCGATGGCGCCGGCGCCGCCGGCGGCGCGCTCCCCGCTGATCTCGATGCGGCGCGGGGCGTCCGTGGGGGGGCCGAGGATCAGCGCGGCGGCCCAGCCCTCGGTGCGCTCGAACAGGGCGTCGGCCTCGTCGTCGGAGACGGGACGGCCGAGCGTGGCGAGCAGCTCGCGGATCTCGGACGGCGAGAAGGCGAGGTCGGGCGCGCCGATGGTGCCGACTTCGCGCCGGGCGATGAGGCGCGCCAGCGACGGCACCGGCGGCCGCGTGCGCGACGTCATGATGACGTGCAGGTTCTCCGGCGCGCGCTCCAGCACGTAGCCGAGCGTCTCCATGATCTCGGGCGACGCGTCGACGGTGTGGACGTCATCGAGCACCAGGACGACGTACTCGTCGCGCCCGGCGACGGTGTTGATGAGGACGGTGCTGACGCTGCGCGGCTGCCAGAAGCGCTCGTCGCCAAGCGGCACCTCGGCGCCGAGGCGGAGCTCCATCGAGGCGGCGATGGCGCGCGTGAAGGCGGGAAGCCCGGCGTCCCAGGAGTCGAGCGAGACCCAGACGGGCGTGAAGTCGGCGTCCTGCAGCCAGTCGACGACGAGGGTGGTCTTGCCGTAGCCGGCCGGGGCGGCGATGAGGACGCCCTTGCCGCCGATGGCGAGGTCGAGGAGGGAGTTGAGGCGGGGCCGGCGGACGATGTCCGGGCGGCGGCGCGGCACCGCGAACTTGGACGTGGCGACGCCCTCGAGTCGCTCAGCCCGGCGTCCGTGCTCCATTGGTGGAGATTATACGGCGGCGGACGGGCGGGGTTGCGGCCAATTGGCAACGGTGGCCGCATCCCGGGCGATGGGGATCGACTGTTCAGCTCTTGAGGCGGACATCGAGATCGCCGACGAGCGCCTGCGCCACATCGCGTCGAGGCACGCCGATCTATTGCCCGAGTACTACGCCGAGCTCATCGCGACGATCGAGGATCCCAACGCCATGGAGGATCCCGGCATCGGCGAGAACGAGCTCCTCGGGCGATGGTCTGAGCAAATTCGCGGCGGCCGGCGCGTCGCCGGCAGTTGTTGTGTTCGCGGCGGCGAGCACGCCGATACTGGGATCTGGCCGGTGTGGAGCGGCGCTGCTAGGCGGAGACGTCCGTGACTTCTTCGGTCTCGTCGGCAGGGGCGTCGAGCTCGACGTTGGAGCCGGAGCGCGTGAGCAGCAGCGGGCGCTTGCGGCTGCGGATGGTGTCGCCGCTGACGACGCACTTCTTGATGTCCGGGCGCGAGGGCACCTCGTACATCACCTCCATCAGCGTGTCTTCGAGGACGGTGCGGAGGCCACGGGCGCCGGTCTTGTGGCGGATCGCCTCTTCGGCGCAGGCGCGCAGGCCGTCCTCCATGAACTGCAGCTCGACGCCGTCGAGCGCGAAGAAGCGCTGGAACTGGCGGACGAGCGCGTTCTTGGGTTCGGTGAGGATGCGCACGAGCGCGTCGGCGTCGAGCGACTCGAGGCCGACGACCATGGGCAGGCGGCCGACGAACTCCGGGATGAGGCCGTACTGCAGCAGGTCGTCGTGGGTGACGTGCTTGAGCAGCTCGTCGGCGCGCTTCTGGGCGTCCAGCTTGGTGTACTCGGAGCCGAAGCCGAGTGAGCGGCGGTCGCGGCCGAGGCGCTTCTCGATGACGCGGTCCAGCCCTTCGAAAGCGCCGCCGCAGATGAAGAGGATGTTGGCGGTGTTGATCTGGATGAAGTCCTGGTGGGGGTGCTTGCGGCCGCCCTGGGGCGGGACGTTGGCCGTGGTGCCCTCGATGATCTTGAGGAGCGCCTGCTGCACGCCCTCGCCGGAGACGTCGCGCGTGATCGACGGGTTGTCGGACTTGCGGGCGATCTTGTCGATCTCGTCGATGAAGACGATGCCGCGCTCGGCGCGCTGGACGTCGAAGTCGGCGGCCTGGATGAGGTGCAGGAGGATGTTTTCGACGTCCTCACCGACGTAGCCGGCCTCGGTAAGCGCTGTCGCGTCGGCGATGGTGAAGGGGACGTCGAGGATTTTCGCCAGGGTGCGGGCGAGGTGCGTCTTGCCGCAGCCGGTGGGGCCGATGAGGAGGATATTGCTCTTTTCGAGCTCGACATCGGCGTTCTGCTGGCCGACGCCGGCGTTGATGCGCTTGTAGTGGTTGTAGACGGCGACGGAGAGGACCTTCTTGGCCTGCTCCTGGCCGACGACGTACTCGCTGAGCTGGTCGAAGATTTGGCGTGGCGGCGGGGTGCGCTGTGCGGACCCGGGCTTGGCCTTGGCCGGCCCAGCGGCCTCCTCGTCGATGATCTCGCGGCACAGCTCGACGCACTCGTCGCAGATATACACGGCCCCGGGGCCAGCGATCAGGCGCTTGACCTGGTCCTGGTTCTTACCACAGAAGGAGCAGTGGTACTGAACTCGCGTCGTCCGGCTGTTGGCCATCCTCGTCCCGTCCCTCTGCGGCGCCTCGCGGGGGTCCCGCACAGGTGCCGATTCTACGTCACTCGACCCGGGTTGTCAGCCCCAACGCCCGCGGCGGACGCGATTACGTGGGGGATCTGCGTACGTCCTCTACCTATTTCGGGAGTCTGCGCCCGGCTCTGCATACCAGAACGGGCGGCCGGCCCCCGATGTATCGCATCCCTACGTCTTAAGGTTTCCCTAATCCCTGCGGGAGAGAATCTCGTCGACCATGCCGTAGGCCTTCGCCTGTTCCGGGTTCATGTAGAAGTCGCGGTCGAAGTCGCGGCGGATGCGCTCGTCGTCCTGGCCGGTGTGCTTGACGAGGATGCCGCGGATGATGTCGTTCTCGCGGAGGATCTCCTTCGCCTGGATTTCGATGTCGGCGGCCTGGCCGCGGGCGCCGCCGAGGGCCTGGTGCATGTGGATGGTGGCGTTGGGCATGCAGTAGCGCTTGCCCGGCGCGCCGGAGCAGAGGAGCACGGTGCCCATGCTGGCCGTCATGCCGACGGCGTAGGTGGCGACGTCGGGGCGGACGAGCTGCATCGTGTCGTAGATGGCCAGGCCGGCGGTGATCTGTCCGCCGGGCGAGTGGATGTAGAGGTTGATGTCCTTGTCGGGGTCCTCGCGCTCCAGGTAGAGGAGCTGGGCGATGATCAGGTTGGCGATCTGGTCATCGATGCCGGTGCCGAGGAAGATGATGCGCTCGCGCAGGAGCAGCGAATAGATGTCGAACGCGCGCTCGCCGCGCGGGCTCGTCTCGATGACGGACGGGATGATCACGTTCTGAATCCTGTCGATGTCCATGTCACTCCTCTGGCTCCGGCGCCGGTTCGCCGGCGATGGCGGCCTCTTGTTCCGGCTCCGCAGCCGGTGTCTCTCCAGTGGTATCGGCCGCGGCCGCTGCGGGCGCCGGAGGCGGGGCTTCCGCCGGCGCTTCAGGCTGGGCCTGCTGGCCACCGAACTTGCCCTCGGTGGCGATCTCGACGAGACGCGACAGCGTCTTTCGGGTGAGGATGTTGCGGCGCATGGTGTCGCGCCCGGTCTCGCTGCCGAAGACCTGGCGGAGCTGCTCGCCCTGGGGGCCAGCGCCGGCGACCATACGCTCCAGCTCGGCGTCGACCTCGGCTTCGCTGACCTCGATGCCCTCGGCGATGGCGGCCTGCGCCAGCACGAGCGAGCGGCGGATGCGCGCCTCGGCGATGGGCTTCAGCTCCTCGTGCAGCTCCTCGGCGGTGCGCCCGATCATGGACAAGTATCGGGCCATGTCCTCTTCGTGTTCGGGGTGCACACCCTGATCGTGGAGCATGCGGTCGATCTCGGACTCGACCATCACGGGGGGAAACTCGATGGTCGCCTGTTCGATGAGCTTGTCG
>DATMAH010000255.1:0-3372 GCA_035583735.1 Dehalococcoidia bacterium | reverse complement strand
CCCTTGAGGGAGAGGGGCCGCGGGTGAGGGCCCCAACCCTCCCCGATTCGCCACCCCACCACCACCGCGCACCTACCACACAACCTCCCCTCTCCCCTTGAGGGAGAGGGGCCGCGGGTGAGGGCCCCAACCCTCCCCAACATCGCCACCCACCACCACCGCGCACCTACCACACGACCTCCCCTCTCCCCTTGAGGGAGAGGGGCCGGGGGTGAGGGCCCCCCGATGCCGGGGCATGCACTACGCTGGCCGCATGACCGCGACGACGAAGCCGGCGCAACTGGAACTTGCCGGGCGGACCTTCGCCTGGGGCGCACGCACGTACGTGATGGGCGTGATCAACGTCTCGCCGGACTCGTTCTCCGGCGACGGCGTGCGCACCGCGGAGGAGGCGCTGGCGCAGGCGGAGCGCTTCGCCGCAGAAGGCGCGGACCTGCTCGACATCGGCGGACAGTCAACGCGGCCGGGGCCACAGAAGACGGAGGCCGGGTTCGACGAGATCGCGCCGGAGGAGGAACTGCGCCGCGTACTGCCGGCGGTCGAAGCGGTGCGGCGGGCGCTGCCCGATATGCCGATCAGCGTCGACACGTACAAGCGCGACGTCGCACGGGCGGCGCTGCGTGCGGGCGCGCACCTGCTCAACGACATCTACGGTTTCCGCCATGATCCGGAGCTGGCATCCATCGCGGCGAAGGCGGCCGCGGCGGTGTGCCTGATGCACAACCAGCGCGGGCGCCCGCCGGGCGACGTCATGCAGCGCGTGCGCGAGGGTCTCCGCGAGTCGCTCGCCATCGCCGGCGCGGCGGGCATCCCGCGCGAGCGCATTATCATCGACCCGGGGTTCGGCTTCGGCTGGCGGCCGGAGGAGAACATCGAGATGCTGCGGCGGCTGCGCGAGCTGGAGTCGCTAGGGCTGCCCGTGCTTGTCGGCACGTCGCGGAAGTCGACGATCGGCGCGGTGCTGAGCGGCGCGCCGGTGGAGGAGCGCCTGATGGGGACGGCGGCGACGGTGGCGCTGGCGATCGCCAACGGCGCCGACATCGTGCGCGTGCACGACGTGCGCGAGATGAAGCAGGTGTGCGCTGTCGCCGACGCGGTCGTGCGGGGGTGGGGCGGTTAGGTGGGCAGTCGTTGGTCGTTGGTCGTTAGGGTGTGCGGGCGGCGCCGGTAGACGCAGGCCGGTAGTCGTCGGTCGAACTGATTCGGGGGTGCGGTCCATGCTGGGTCCATCGAAGCTGGTGACGTTCGTGCTCACGGCGAGGCCCGGGGAGGCGCGGCGCTTCTACGAGGAGGTGCTGGGCTTCCGGTTCGTCGCCGAGGACGACTTCGCGATCGTGTTCGAGATGAACGGCACGACGCTGCGGCTGACGAAGATGGAGCAGGTCGAGCCGGCGCCGCACACCATCCTCGGGCTGGACGCCGACGACATCGCCCGCGGGATGTCGTGGCTCGAGGGGCGCGGCGTGCGCTTCGAGCGGTACGAGGGCATGGGGCAGGACGAGCGCGGCGTCTGGTCGGCCGGGCCGGTGAAGGTGGCCTGGTTCAAGGACCCGGACGGGAACCTGCTCTCGATCTCGCAGGGCGCTGCGGTGTGACGGCGGTGAGCGAGCGCGTCTTCCTCGGCCTCGGATCGAACATCGGCGACCGGCGGGCGAACATGCGCGCGGCGCTGCGCTGGCTCGCGCCCGAGTGCGATGTGGTCGCCGTCTCGTCGCTGTACCGGTCCGAGGCGGTCGTGCTCGAGGGACAGCTGCCCGGCCCCGAGTACCTGAACGCCGCGTGCGAGGTGCGCACAGCCCTCTCGCCCGACGAGCTGCTCGACCACGTGAAGCGCATCGAACACGACATAGGGCGCCGGCCCGGCGAGCGCTGGGCACCGCGGCCGATCGACATCGACGTGCTGCTCTACGGCAGCCGCGCCATCGGGACGGAGCGGCTGACGATCCCTCATCCGCTGCTGGGCGAGCGCGCTTTCGTGCTGGCCCCACTGGCAGAGATCGCCAGAGATGTCGTGCATCCGGCAGCGCGGAGGACGATCGAGGAGATGGCGCGGGCGGCCGGTCACGCGGGTGTCGAGCGCGTGGCAGGGCCGGACTGGGCGTCGGGCCTCGGCTGACGGGCGGCGCTTGCGCCCCGGACGTGCGTGCGATGGAATGGGCCGATGGTGCAAGAAGCCCCGACGCTGACGATCGACCCCGCTGACCTCGGATCGCTGGAACTCGACGGCCAGTGGGTGGCGTACGTCGACCTGTACGACGAGCCGTTCATGCCGACGCGCATCAGGCTCGGCGCCGACGAATACGCCTATCACTCCAGCGTGCCGGTGCGCGGCCACGGCGCCACGCTGCCGCCCCGTATCCGCGAGGTGCGCGCGGCCGGCAAGAAGACGCTCGTCGTCGAGCGCAGAGGCCGCTACTACCTGTTCGTCGCCTGACGCGATGCCGCCCAAGAAGAAGATCAATGAGCCGCACGTGAAGCTCTACCAGACGGACTGTCCCGTCTGCGGGCGCCACTACGAAGGCAACTTCCCGATGTGGGTGCGCATCGGCGACTTCCCGTGCATCTGCGGCGCGACGGTGCCGGCGCCCCTGGGCCAGGGCGCGCATTACGACTACCGCTTCGACGATTAGCGACGCCGTGACCGGCGAGACCGATTCACCGGCTGCAGCCCCGCGCGCTCGGCGGGACGCCGATGACGGCGGACGCGCTGAGCGGGTACATGGAGCCGCAGGCGCGCACGTCGCCGGTCGCCCCGGTACGAATGGAGACTTCGCCCCCGCAGTGCTCCTCGATGAGGTCGCACGCGCGCCCGGACGCGGCGCATTCAGTCCAGTCGAGGTCGTTGTGGGCGAGGAGAGGGGTCACGGGGCAGGTCTGCGCGGCGCCGACGGAGACCGCTGCGTGACGTCCGGGGGGAACCTGCGCTACGGCCAGCGAGAGGCGGGACACGCGGGGCGCGGGCGCGCCGTCAGGCGTGCGACTGGCCCTCGTCCCCGTCCGTCGCCGGCGCCGGGAGCTGCTCGTAGAGCTGGAAGAGGACGCCGCCCGACGCGCGCGGGTGGATGAAGAACTCCTTCCAGTCGTAGCTGACGCGCGGGCCGCCGAACGGCTCGATGCCGTGCGAACGTAGGCCGACCGCGGCTTCGTCCGCGTCGTCGACCTCCAGCGTCACGTGGTGGAGGCCCGGGCCGCGCTCGCGCAGGAACTTGGCGATGAAGCTGTCCTCGCCGATCGGCTCCAGGATCTCCCACTGCATCTGGCGCTGGCCGTCTGGCCCGGGGACGTCGAGCACGACGCCAGCGAAGCCTGCCTGCTCGTTGCGGAAGCGCCCGGCTTCCTGCCACCCGAAGACCTGCGTGAAGAACGGAAGCT
>DATMAH010000254.1:0-12286 GCA_035583735.1 Dehalococcoidia bacterium | reverse complement strand
CGCTGCGGCTGTTCGTCGCCGTCGAGCTGCCCGCCGCCGCGCGCGAAGCGCTCGCGCGCACGGCCGGCGCCATGCGAGCGGCAGGGATCGGTGATGGGCTGCGCTGGGTGCGGCCGGAAGGCATCCACATCACGCTGAAGTTCCTCGGCGCGACGCCAGCGCGGCAGGCCGACGAGGTCGCGGCGGCGCTCCGGCGGGTCGCGGCGCGCGGCAGGCCGCTGCAGCTCCAGCCCGGCGGCCTCGGTTCATTCGGCGGGCGGCGCAGCATGCGGGTGGTCTGGCTGGGCATCGGTGGCGAGACGGATGCGCTCGCCGCCCTCGCTGCCAGCGTCGACGAAGCGGTCTCGCCCTTCGGATTCGAGCCCGAGCGCCGGCCGTTCGCCGCGCACCTCACGCTCGCGCGCGTGCGTGAGGCGGCGCCGCCAGACGAGCGCGCCCGGCTGCACGCGGCACTCGCCGCGGTCGAGACGCCAGCGGTCGCGGCCTTCATCGCCGGACACCTGTCGCTCATGCGCTCGACGCTCTCGCCTTCCGGCGCGCGCTACGAGGCGCTCGCCACGTTCCGGCTCGGCGGCCCGCCATGACCACTGTCATCGCCATCGACTGGTCCGGCGCAGCGGTCCGGGCGGAGAAGAAGATCTGGCTCGCGGAGGCCCAGAGCGGAATTCTCCGGCGCGTCGAGAACGGCCGCGACCGCAGCGCCATCACGCGGCACCTCATCGAGCTGGCCCGGCGCGAGCGCGACCTCATCGTCGGCCTGGACTTCGCGTTCGCGCTGCCGGCGTGGTTCCTGCGCGAGCGCGGCATCGCGTCGGCGCACGAACTGTGGGCGCGCATGGCGGCGGGCGAGTGCGAGGAGTGGCTGCGGGAGCCGCTCTCGCCACCGTTCTTCGGGCGCCGCGGCGCACGACGTCCGCGCGATGTCGAGCTGTTCCGGCGGGACGAGCAGTCGTCCGGCGCGAAGTCGGTCTTCCAGGTCGGCGGTGCAGGCGCCGTCGGCACGGGGTCGCTCCGCGGCATGCCGGTGCTGCACGCCCTGCACGAGGCCGGCTTCTCCATCTGGCCGTTCGACCCGCCGGCACGGCCGCTCGTCGTCGAGATCTACCCGCGTGCCTGCTACGACGCGCCCGTGGCGAAGTCCTGCCGCGATGCTCGTGCGGCGTACGTTGCGGCCCACTGCGCACACCTGCCGCCGGACCTCGCGCGCCCGGCCGTCGAGAGCGACGACGCATTCGACGCCACGGTCGCCGCCATCGCGATGGACCGCCACCTGCCCGACTTCGCAGCGCTGTCACCGTGTGACGACCCGGTGACGCGCCTCGAGGGCGCGATCTGGCGTCCGTGCGGCTCGCCGCACCGATAGACTGCTCCCCGTGCGCACGCTCCTGCCTCTTCTCGCCTGCATCGTCGCAGTCGCCGCCGCCTCCGCCTGCGGCGGCGAGGACAACGGCGGACCCGCTGCGCAGCCGGTTGCGGGCGGCGCATACATCTCGGTCGGCGACTCGATCGCGGCCGGCAGCGGCGCATCCGATCCGGCGCGGACGAGCTTCGCCGCCATCGTCGGCAGCCGCCTCAACCTCGAGCTGACGAATCTCGCCGTCGCCGGCGCCACGACGTCCGACGTCATCGACCAGCAACTCGCGGCGGCGCGCGGCACGACGGGTGTCCGCCTGATCACCGTCAGCGCCGGCGGCAACGACCTCGCCGCGCTGATCCCAAACGCGACGTGCACGCAGGATCCGCTGCCGGATACGTGCCCGCTGGAAGACGCGCTGGCCCGCGTCGAGGAGCGCCTGCTGCGCATCGTGCGTGACTTGCGCGCGGCGCACCCGGACGCCGCGATCGTGCTGCTGGCATACCCCAACTTCTTCTCCAACACGGGGCATGACTTCGAGGCGCCCGCCGCTCGCGTCCTCCCGCGCTTCGCGGAGACGGTGCGCGCAGTCGCCGCAGCCTCCGGCCCACGCGTCGCCGTAGCGGACGCCTCGCGCTTGTTCGACGGTCGCGGCGACGAGCTGACCCACGTCCTCGACGAGGTCTTCGACCCGCATCCGAACGACGCCGGGCACGAGGCCCTCGCCGGAGTCGTGGCCGAGGCCTACCGCGGCCTGGAGGCGGCTGGTGGCTGACCGGCGGCTTGTCATCGCCACCAACAACCCGGGGAAGCTGCGCGAATTCCAGGCGCTGCTCGGCGATTGCGGCTTCGAGCTCGTGACCCCGCGCGACCTCGGCGTCCCGTTTGAGGTCGAGGAGACCGGCCTCACGTTCGAGGAGAACGCCCGCCTCAAGGCCGAGGCGGCAGCACAACTGACCGGGCTCCCCGCGCTCGCCGACGACTCGGGGCTGGAGGTAGATGCGCTGGATGGCCGCCCGGGTGTGCTCTCGGCGCGCTATGCTGGACGGGGCAGAACGGACCCCAACATCCCTGAAGCCCGCCAGCTCGAGCTCCTGCTCGGCGAGCTGCAGGGGGTGCCGGACGAGCGGCGGACGGCCCGCTTCCGCTGCGTCATCGCCATCGCCGTGCCGGGCGGCGGGACGCGGACGGTCGACGGCGTGTTCGAGGGCCACATCGGGCACGCGCCGCGGGGGGCGAATGGGTTCGGGTATGACCCGATTTTCGTCGTCCCCGGCTACGGCGGCAGGACGAGCGCGGAGCTGCCGCCGGACGAGAAGAACCGCATCAGCCACCGCGGCGCCGCGGCCGCGAAGGCGCGCAAGATACTGCAGGAGATGGCGCGTGACGACGCAGCCCCGTGAGCGCACCCAGAGCGACGACGCCGCGACCGTACCCGACGGCGCTCGCGTGCGGGACACCCGCGGCCGCGCGCTGCGGGACCTCCGCATCTCCGTCACCGACCGGTGCAACTTCCGCTGCACGTACTGCATGCCGAAGGAGGTGTTCGGCCCCGACTTCGCGTTCCTCCCGCGGGGAGAGGTCCTGAGCTTCGAGGAGATCGCGCGGCTGGCGCGCATCTTCGCCGGGGTCGGCGTCCGCAAGCTGCGCCTCACCGGCGGCGAGCCGCTGCTGCGCCACGGGCTGCCCGTGCTCGTCCGCATGCTCCGCGCGATCGACGGCATCGACATCGCGCTGACGACGAACGGCTCACTGCTCGCGCAGCATGCCGCCGCGCTCGCGGAGGCGGGGCTGCGCCGCGTCACCGTGAGCCTCGACTCGCTGGACGACGCGGTGTTCCGCGCGATGAACGACGTCGGCTTCCCGCTGTCGCGCGTGATCGATGGCATCGCCGCGGCGAAGGAGGCGGGCCTGCCCGTGAAGATCAATGCCGTCGTCCGCCGCGGTATGAACGAGCACACCGTCGTGGACCTCGCGCGCTGGGCACGGGACGAGGGCCACATCGTGCGCTTCATCGAGTACATGGACGTGGGCCACAGCAACGGCTGGCGCCTCGACGACGTCGTGCCCGGCGACGAGATCGTCCGCCGCATCTCGGCGGAGATGCCGCTCGTGCCCGCCGAGGCGAACTACGCCGGCGAGGTCGCCCGGCGCTGGCGCTATGCGGACGGCGGCGGCGAGATCGGCGTCATCACGTCGGTGACGCAGCCATTCTGCGGCGACTGCACGCGCGCGCGCCTCTCCGCCGACGGCAAGCTCTACACCTGTCTCTTCGCGACGCGCGGCACAGACCTGCGCGCGCTCGTGCGCTCCGAGGCGGACGACGGCGCCATCGAGGCCAGGCTGCGCGCCGTCTGGTCCGTCCGCGACGACCGCTACTCGGAGCTGCGATCGGAGGCGACCGTCCCGCTCGAGAAGGTCGAGATGTCGTACATTGGCGGCTGACCGCCGGGCTGGCCGCCCGCAGGGAGGGGCGCGGACGGATCGATGACAACACCGTCGCCGTGGGAGACGCAGGCCGAGAACTGGGTCGCCTGGGCACGCACGCCCGGCCACGACGTCTTCCCGCACTTCTTCCCCGCGTTCATCGAGGAGATCGCGCCCCCACCCGGCGGACGCACGCTGGAAATCGGCTGCGGCGAAGGCCGCGTCCTGCGCGAGCTCGCCGCGCACGGCCACGACGTCACCGGCCTCGACGTCAGTCCGACGCTTGCGGCACGCGCGCGAGAGGCCGACACTCGCCCGGCCTATGCGCTCGGCGACGCCACGTCGCTGCCGTTCGCCGATGCGGCGTTCGAGACGGTCATCGCCTATAACGCGCTGCAGGCGATGACGCGGCCGGGCGACATGGCGCGGGCGGTGCGCGAGTGCGCGCGCGTCCTCAGGCCCGGCGGGCGGCTCTGCCTCTGCGTCGGCCACCCGATGACCGACGTCGGGCACGTCCGCAGCATCGACGACGCCGGCGCGATGGTGACGTCGGGCGCCTACTTCGACCACCGCTACGTCGACGAGACGGTCACGAAGGACGGCCTCACGATGAACTTCCACGGCTGGACGTTCGCGATCGAGGACTACGCGCGGGCGCTCGAGGACGCCGGCCTGGTTATCGAGCGCCTGCGCGAGCCACGGCCGCGCGCCGGCGGCGCGAGCGGCTGGCTCGCCCGCTGGCGCCGCGTGCCGCTGTTCCTCTTCGTCCGGGCTTTAAAGGTCACGGGGGTGCGATGACCGCGCCGGACGAGGCATTCGGCAAGCTCTCGCACATCGACGAGCACGGCCGCGCGCGGATGGTGGACGTCTCCGCGAAGGCCGACACGCAGCGCGAGGCGACGGCGCGCGGCCGCGTCGTCATGCGGCGCGAGACGCTCGACCTCATCGCCGGCGGTGGCGTGCCGAAGGGCGACGTGCTCGCCGTCGCCCAGATCGCCGGCATCATGGCCGCCAAGCGCACCCACGAGCTGATCCCGATGTGCCACCCGCTGGCGCTCACCGGCATCGACGTGACGCTGCGGCCACACAGCGAGCGGCCCTGGATCGAGATCGAGGCGACGGTGCGCACGACGGGCAAGACGGGCGTGGAGATGGAGGCGCTGACCGCGGTCACGGTGGCCGCGCTCACCATCTACGACATGTGCAAGGCCGCCGACCGGGCGATGCGCGTCGAGAACGTGCGGCTGGTGCGGAAGTCCGGCGGCAAGAGCGGCGACATCACGCTGGATTGATGTCCCGCTCCCCTGGCAACGGGCGCGCGATCCCGTAGCCTCCCGCGATCAGCGCCAGCGCGAACACCAGGAACGCCACGTCGGACGTGAGCTCGGCGCCGCGGCTGCCTTCGTAGATGTGGTGGACGCGCAGGGCGAAGTGGTTGACGATGCTATCGATGAGGTTGAACACGCCCCATCCGGCGATAAGCCCGCCCGCGACGAGCGTCGCCGGTAGTGCCCGGTACCGCTGGGCCACCCCGGTCAGCATCCATACGCCCGCCACGGTGACGGCGAGCGCGACGGCGTGGAACAGGCCGTCCCACAGGACGTTCACCTCCAGATTGTGGTGATGCCCCTCGGGCGAGAGTCCCGGCCAGCTCGAGACCATGTGGTGCCACTGCAGCAACTGGTGCAGCACGATCCCGTCGATGAAGCCGCCGATGCCAACCCCCAGCACGAGGGCGGCGAAGAACACGCTGCGCGCCCCGGCCCCGGCCGCCTCCGGTGCGATCCCGCTTCCATCGTCAAGGTGGTTCGCCGCGCGCATGCCCTGACTGCACCGCACGACGGACCTGCGCGCCATACCCGGGACCGCCATTCCGGGGTCGTCGCCAGCGATGCTCGATGCCACGCCGTGCGCGCTTCACGCTCCCTGCACGCTTGCGGCGGCGCTGCGCCGGGTGGCACAGTGACGCCGGCGAGCGACCGAGGAGGGCCACTATGGCGACAGACGCTACCGCACGACCCGGCCCCGGCGACGCGCCGTCACTCCCGTTCCGTCTCCAGGACAGCGAGCAGGTGCTCCAGGTGTGCCGGAAGCACTGGGTCTTCCTCTGGCCCCGCGCGATCTTCATGGCGCTCATCGCGGTCGTCCCCGTGATCGTGATCGCCTGGCTCATCGACTGGGCCGGCGAGTTCGACGGCATCGTGCGGACGATCTTCTTCATCGCGGCGCTGGCCTGGCTCGCGTGGTGGGCGATCCGCATCTTCCTCAACTGGTACCGCTGGCAGAACGACATCTGGGTCATCACCAACCAGCGCATCATCGACAGCCTCAAGCCGCACCCGTTCAGCCACCGCCTCTCCTCCGCGGACCTGATCAACATCCAGGACATGACCGTCGACCGGCACGGACCGCTGCAGACCATGCTCAACTTCGGCGACGTGATCTGCGACACCGCATCGGGCGGCCGCGACTTCGCGATCGTTGGCGTGCCCGACCCGCAGTCCGTCCAGCTCCTCGTGGACCGCGAGCGCGACCGCGAACGGATGCGCGGGCGCTGAGCGGGGCACCACGCCTTCGGCATGGAGAAAGGCCGCCCGCGACGGGACGGCCTTCCCTCACGGGAGGGCGCACAGGTAGAGCGCCGGCCGCATTCGCGGTCCGGCGCTCCCTGCAACTCCCTCAGCCGCGCCTACAGCAGAATGATCAGGAGCACGATGATGAGGATGAGCAGTAGGACTCCACCACCGATGTACATCGCAATACCTCCTTGCCGGCGCGCGTTCGTGCGCCGCGACTACTTACTGAGCGGGCTGTTCGCCGCCGCCTGAGCCGGCGCCGCCGCCCACACCGCCGTCACTGTCGCCGCTGCCGGAGCCGGTGTCGCCACCGCCCGGCGCGCCTCCGCCGCCGCTGTCGTCCGTGATCCCGGGGACATTCGGCGTGCCCCCTGTCTCGTCGTCCTCCCACGGCGCTGCCCAGAGCACCGCCAGCGCGATGACCAACAGCACGAGCACTGCCGCGATCGCGGCCAGCAATCCCGCGCCGGCGCCGGCGCCACGATCGACCACGTCGACATCGTGGTGGTGTGAATGCGTCATCAGATCCTCCTTTGTGTCCCGCACGTCGTCGGCAAGGCTAGCCACGCACCACGTAACGGCACGTTACTGGCGCACCAGCGCGGGGTGCCGAAAGCATCGCCGTCACCCCACCAGGCGACGATCGCCACGTCCCCGTTACTGGAGCGCCACTATGCCTGGACGGAGCTAGTCGCCCCGCTCGAGCGCGCGTGCCCATTCCGGCACGTCTGCGTCCGGTACTGCATCGTAGTTGGGGAAGTAGGGCTTGACGTCGAGCACCGGCGTCCCGTCGGTCGCGTCCAGCCCCTGGACGCGCAGCACCTGCCCCCGCTTGCGCAGCAGCCGCACAATCGACACGCCGATGGGGTTGGGCCGCCGCTGGCTGCGCGTGGCCAGCACCCCCTGCTCCGGGATGCGGCTGTCCGCGCCGATGCGCACGCGCTGCCGCTGTTCGCTCTCCGGCACGCGGTCGAACGCGAAGACGACGATGATATGGCTGTATCCGTCGATCCCGTCCAACGCGCCCGCCAGCTCGTCGCGCACGATGACATCCGACCGGACGCCGGCCCAGCCCTCCGGCCGCGGCTGGCGGACGTTGTTGCGCACGACCCCGATGGGGCGGAGGGTCACCGGCTCGCGCGGGATGGGGCTCCTCGCCACCCCGAACCTCCGGGAGAACCAGTCAAGGATGCGATACCACAGTGCCGGCACGCCCAAAGGTAACACGGCCGCAAGGTAGAATTCGGCGCGCTCAGCGGCTTGCACGCACCGGACGCCGGGCGGGAATCGAGGAGGCTCATGCTGCGCTTGCCGTCGTTCATCCTTGCCGGGTCGGTCATGCTCCTGTTCCTCTCGGCGTGCGACGACGACGCCGCGAAAGGCCGCACCGTGCGCATCGTCCAGGGCGAAGAGGACTGCCAGCCCGGCCAGGTGGCCGCGGCGCCCGGCGAACGGATCCGCTTCGTCATCGAGAACGAGAGCGGGAGCGAGTACGAGTTCTTCGGAGCGGACGGCGCGGACCTCGACCCGGTGCGCGTGGCGCCCGGCGGCTCGCGTGAGCGCTCCTACACGGCGCCGAACGTCGAGGGCGCGCGCGTGAGATTCGACTGCCGCATGAGCAACGACGGCCCCTCCACGCTGGTGGAGCTGCTGGTGACGGCGGGCGAAGGCGAATCAGCAGCGACCGCATCGCCTGCGGGCAGCGGCTCACCCGCGCCCGGTGCGTCCGCGCCGGCCGACCGCCGCACTCCCGGCGCCGCGGCCACGCCCATCCCCGAGCTCCAGCGCGAGCCCGACGCCGTCATCGGGGTCACGCTGCTGGAATACGACGTCTCCGCTGAGCGCGACTCCGTGCCGGCCGGCCGCGTGCGCTTCATCGCCACGAACGTCAGCCGCGAGCAGGCGCACCAACTCAACGTGCTGCGCATCCTGCCGGACGGCTCGTTCGGCCGGCTGGATGGCACCGGCGACATCGCGCCGGGCCAGGGAGGATCTGTCACACTGGATCTGTCGCCGGGCACGTACCAGCTCGCCTGCCTCATCGCCCGCGGCGATGCCGGCAGCGACGTGGACCACTACCAGCAGGGCATGTTCCTGCCGTTCACGGTGAGCGAATAGCAGTCCGGGCGTCAGGAGGCGTCACCACCCCGGAGCTGCATGCCGGGGGGAAGCTCGGCACCCGGGATCCTGCCAGAAATGGCGAACAGGGCGTTTGCGATCTGCGCGATGCTGTACTTCCCGGCACTGCGATGCTCCATCAAGGCATCAACGTCTACCGTATAGACGTTGCGGCGGCCGTCCCTGCGGCGGGCGATGATGCCATCGTCTTCGAGCGCGCGAAGGAGCGAGAGCGCCGCCCGTTCCGTAATACCGACGCCGTTGGCGATGTCCCGGAGGGTGGAGCGTGGGTTCTCGATGACGTGGATGAGGACGAGCGCGTGGTTCGTCAGCAGGCCCCAGCGGCTCTTACCGGCCATACCTCCCCTTCCTTCCCGGGCCATTCGCGGAAGGTCGGCGAGGGACCGCGACCCGGAGGCTGCGATTGACAGGATATTATGACAGAAGTACGATACCAGTAATCTGATTCCGGAACGCGCTGGTGGCCTCGCGTTTCCGGCTTCCGGCATCCGGCATTCGAGTTCCTATGTAGCCCGATCCGCCCGGCGTGTCAAGCACCGGCCACCGAATGCACGGACTGAACGATCGCGCGGGTTCGCCGGTGCAGCGGACTCGGGGGTGCGCGAGGTCGCTACAGCGGCCCAGGGGTGGGCGAGAGAGGGACTGGCAGGATGCTCATCTTGGTGAGAAAAGTCCAGCAAGGCATCTGGATAGAGGGCGACATCTGGGTAAAGGTGCTGAGCGTCGAGCGCGACCGCGTGAAGCTCGGCATCACCGCCCCGGACAACGTCAAGGTCATGCGGCAGGAGCTGTTCGCCGACCCGGATAACCCGATGGAGGGCGACGAGAACCGCCCGCCCATGCCCGACCGCCGCGCCGGATAGCGGCAGACCGTCCGCGAGGTCCGGCCCCCGGCCGTCCACACGCCGCCGGGGTCGGGGCAATCTCGCCACGTCAGCAGCGACGAAGAAGCGGGCACATCCATGTGCCCGCTTCTTCAACCGCATCCAGACGGGGTCCGGCGTCTTCCCCCTACGCTGCGCGCGCCTCAGGCTCCGGATTCGCCAGCATCTCTCCCTCCGCGGGCTCTTCGGCTGCTGGCGACGCGGACGCCGCACGTACGGTCACCGCATCGATGTGACGCGCCGTGGCTGACGCCATCTGCACCGCGTGGCCGTTGACGATGATCTGGCGGCCCTCGCCCAGCGTGTTGCCGTCCGCGTCATACACCACAGCGTCACGCACGATGAAGAACGCCTGCATGAGCCCGCGCATCGCCTGCGTGGGGTCGGCGCCGGCCGGCAGCCCGACCGAGCCGGCGATCTGGAACGGCGGCACCAGGAGCAGGGATGGGGTCTCGACACGAACGGGGCCCTCGTCGCCACGGCTGAAGTACGGGCCTTCAAAGTTTGCGAAGACGACATCGTCCCGCCGCACGAGCAGCGGCGCGCCGAGCGCCACCTGGTGCCCCGCGCGGTACAGCGGGCGCACGACCGGGTCCTCGATCTCGAATTGGCGAAAGAGCGCCTGGTTGTTGAGGTTCTCGACGAAGCGCGCGAGGTCGTGCACGCCGGTGGGACGGCCGGACGCGACGAACGTCGTCGTCACGACTTCCACCGCCACGTCGAGGCTCCCGCTCTCGAACTTGCGCATCCGACTCCTCCGCGAACCGTGACGATAGTGTGGGGGGTAGCGCCCAGGCTGGTAATAGGGCGCCGCCGCATCTCGCCGGGCCGATTTCCCTACGCGCGGTCAGCGCAGGACGTACGAACGTACCGTGTCGCGTTCCGGGTCGTCTGCCGGGTCGAGGCCGGTGAACCAGTAGCGGGCCAGCTCCAGCCGGCGCAGCTCGACCGGCACCGGCGGACGCTCCCGCAGCAGCGCCAGCATCTCCCGCAACGCCGGAGTGGCCGCGCCTTCCCGGAACGTCCCGATGGTGACATGCGGCAGGTACGTCGCCGCCGAGTGGCCGAACGCGTCCGCGCCCGCCGCCTCCTCGAGCCGCCGCCGCGCCTCGACCAGCCCCGGAGACTCGTGCACCTCGAGGATCAGCGCGTCCGGCAAGACGTTCACCCGCCCTACGACGACATCGATCGGCCCCAGGCCGCGCAGGCGCCGCGCCGCCCTCTCCGCGATGCTCCCCACCTCCTGCCGCAGCACTTCATCCGGACGCGACTTCTCGATGACCTGCCAGCCAACGCCGCGCAGCGAGATATGCAGGAGGTCCAGCGGCCACGGCGCCAGCCCGGGTATGCCGGCCAGCTCATCCTGGACCGCGGCCGCCTCATCCGCCACGGGGGAACCCGCGAGCGGCGCCTCGAACGACAGGAACTGCGCGCGCCCGCGCGTGAACCGCTCGCGCTGCTCCGCGAGCGGCACCAGCTCGCCGCCGTCTAGGAACCAGCGCCAGGCCTCGTCGAACGATGAGAAGATCGGCGGCATGGCGCGAGTGTATCGGCCGCGCGGGGAATCAGCGCGTCCGCAGGGCGCTGGCCGCATCGACCCGCGGCGACGCCCCCGGCGTGCCGGCGTCCGCGGCGGTCGTTCCACCGTCAGGGTGGGGTCCCGCTTCGCTGGCGTCGCCGGCGCCGGTCGCCCGCACGTGCGCGATGACGCGGTCCAGGCGCCACGCGAGCAGCAGGTAGATCGCCGCCAGCATCGCCGCGCCGATGACGTCGCTCGGCCAGTGCGCGCTGGTGTACACGCGCGCCGGCCCGCCCAGCGCGATCAGCGCGACGCATCCCGCGCGGACGGCCCATGCGACGGGGCGAAACGGGATCACGCGCCCGATGAAGGCGAACACCAGCCCGTAAACGATGACCTGCCCGAAGACGTGCCCGCTGGGGAAGCCGTCGGGCCCCGGGTAGATGCGCCCGGCCTCGAGCCCGTCGAAGTCCTGCGGCCGCTCGACGATGGCGCGGACGCCTGCGTGCACCCAGGCCATCGCGCCGGCCCCCGCCATGATCAGCGCCTCGAAGCGGAGCCCCCGCGCGAGCAA
The DNA here is from genome assembly GCA_035583735.1 of Dehalococcoidia bacterium. Taxonomy (GTDB): domain Bacteria; phylum Chloroflexota; class Dehalococcoidia; order DSTF01; family JACRBR01; genus DATMAH01. Next base: position 813 of record DATMAH010000254.1, on the reverse strand, counting down.
CACCAGCACCGACGCGATGAGCACCGCCGCCACGACCTCGTAGTCGCCCAGGCGATTGACCCGCTCGAACAGCGGGCCGGCCCAGGCGTACCGCTCCAGGTCCTGCACCCAGAACGTCGGCTCCTTGTCGAACGGCAGGCGATACGTGCTGTCGGCCCAGGCGGCGAGCGCGACGAACGCGCCGACGAGCGCGAGCCACACGCTCCAGAACGCGAGGTCCGCCCGCCACGACCAGAGCCTGCGGAGAAGCATTCCCTGAGTATCGAGACGGCGCCGTGCCCAGGCAACGGGGTCGCGCCGCGGCGTCAGATCCGCCAGTGTTAAGATGAAATACTCCGAAGCACGCAGGAGCGCCACCATCGAAGAGCACCGCCTTCGCGAACTGCTTGCCGCCGTGGCCGAAGGCCGCACCGATATCGATGCGGCCGTAGGGAAGCTACGGGATTTCCCCTACGGAGATATCGGCTTCGCGAAGGTGGACCACCACCGCTCCCTCCGCGACTGGATGCCGGAGGTGATCCTCGGCGAGGGCAAGACGCCCGAGCAGGTCGTCGCCATCGCGAGCAAGCTGCTGGAGCACGGCGACCGCCTGCTCGCCACGCGTCTCGCACCCGAAGCCGCCCGCGAACTCACGGCCGCCATCCCCGACGCCCGCCATCACGAGGCCGCCCGCTGCGTCACGGTCGAGCGCACGGCGCCGCCGAAGCATCCCGGCGTCGCCGTCCTCTGCGCCGGCACGGCCGACCTGCCCGTCGCCGAGGAGGCGGCGATCACGGCGGAGATGGCCGGCTGCGCGCCCGCCCGCCACTACGA
>DATMAH010000253.1:0-7026 GCA_035583735.1 Dehalococcoidia bacterium | reverse complement strand
TACGCTCGCCCGCCGCGGCGGAACTTCAGCATGACGTTCTGCGTGCCGCCGGCCAGCGCCTCGACATCGCCGATCGCGCCGGCGGGCAGCCCCTGCGCGTCCATCCACGCGCCGAGGACATCGAAGTCGACGACGCCGCGCTCTATGCCGAAGTTCTCGCGCTCCGGCATGACATCAACCGCCGGCCGTCCCGCCCGAGACGACGAGCTGCGACCCGGTGACGAAGCTCGACGCATCGGACGCGAAGTAGAGCGCCGCGCCGACGATCTCCGATGGTTCACCGCCGCGCTGGAGCAGGATGGTCGTCTTCGCGGCGCGCTGGAACGCCTCCATGTCCCATGCCTTCGAGATGTCCGTGAGGAAGGGGCCGGGCACGATGCAGTTGACGCGCACCTTCGGCGCGAACGCGCGCGCGAAGCCCACCGTCATGTTGTTGACGCCGGCCTTCGCCGCGCCGTAGGGGATGACATTCGCGCCGGGGCTGAGTGACGCCGTGCTCGAGACGAAGATGATGGAGCCGCCGTCGCCCGCCGCCATGCGCGTGCCGACGAGTGCCGTGAGGCGGAACGGCCCCTTCAAGTTCACGTCGAGCACCTTGTCGTAGAGCGCCTCGCTGACGTTGGAGACGTGATCGTAGATGGGCGAGAGGCCGGCGTTGTTCACCAGGATGTCCACTTTGCCGAAGTGCGCGTAGGCGCGGTCGGCGAGCCGCTCCAGTTGGTCCCACTCTCCCACGTGGCATGCGACGGCGAGGGCCTGGCGCCCCGTTTCGGAGCGCACCTCCTCGGCCAGCGCCTCGCAGGCGTCGAGCTTGCGGCTGGCGATGATGACGTCGGCGCCGGCGCGCGCGAAGGCGCGCACCATCTCGCGCCCGAGGCCACGGCTGCCGCCGGTAACGAGGGCGACGCGCCCCGTGAGGTCGAACATGCGGTCGTCGGGCATCGTGCCTCCGCTGCTCGTGATGGGCCGCCATCGTAGCGGCTCGGGCGGCGAAGCGCGACGAAGCGGGCGCTTCCGCAGGATGCGGGCGCGGCCGAGGGGCGGTGCGGCGGCGCCTTAGGGGGCGGTGCTGGCCGGGCCGGAGACGCCGGCCATGCTCGGCGGCTCGCGGTCTTCGAGGTGTCCGTCCTCGAGCCAGACGATGCGGTCGGCGTAGTGGAGGACGCGGTGGTCGTGCGAGACCATGAGCACGGCCGTGCCCATGTCGTGGGCGATCATCTGGAGCAGCGACATCACCTCGGCGCCGCGGACGCCGTCCAGGCTTGCCGTCGGCTCGTCGGCGAGGATGGCGATGGGGTTGTTGACGAGGGCGCGGGCGATGGCGACGCGCTGGCGTTCGCCGCCGCTGAGGGTCTTCGGCTGGGCGTCGCGGCGGTGGTCCATGTCCAGGATGGAGAGGATCTCGGTCGCGCGGGCGTCCGCCTGCTTCTTCGGCACGCCGGCGCGCATCAGCACCAGCTCCAGGTTCTGCATGACGGTGAGCGCGTCGAGAAGGTTGAACTCCTGGAAGACGAAGCCGATCTTGCGCAGCCGCACGTCCGACATCGCCGAATCGCTGAGCCCCGACAGCCTCACGCCGTCGATGAGCACCTCGCCGGATGTGGGGCGGCGCAGCGCCCCGGCGATGGCGAGGAGCGTCGACTTGCCCGCCCCGGAGGGTCCCATGACAATGGCGACTTGCTTCGGCGGGATCGCCAGCGACACCGCGCGCAGCGCGTGCGTCGGATTCTCCTTCGACCCGAACTGCTGGCTTACTTCCGCGAGCTCGATTGGATGTTCCACGCCACTACCCCTTGAAGGCTACCGCCGGGTCCACGGCGCCCACGCGCCGTGCCGGCACGATTGCGGCCGCGCCCGCCATGACCATCGTGCTCACCAGCACGAGCGCGATATCGATGGGCCGCACGTACACGATGAACTGTGCGACAAGCTGGTCGATGAACTGGCTGAGGACGAGCGTCAAGGCGACGCCCACGACGAAGCCGACAATGCCCGTGATGAAGCTCTGGATCAGCACGAGCCGGTACAGGTCGCGGTTATTGAACCCGACGGCCTTCATGATCCCGAACTCGCGCGTCTTCTCGACGGTGGCGGTGTAGATGGTGAGGCTGGTCACGGCGATGCCGACGATGAAGGCGAGCCCGACGATCAGCCCGATGATCGGCACGACGTTATCGAGAATGCGGTGCCTCGTGGCGGACGCGAACTCGGCCGACGTGAACACGGTGGAACCCTGGTGGGCGCCCATGATGTCCTGCCCGATGGCGGTGGCGTCCGCGCCATCGTCGAGTCCGACAAGCCAGAACGTCACCAGGCCATCCATCGAGAGGAGGTCGCTGGCCGTCTCGATATCCATGAACCCGGCCTGCGTGAACGCGAAGTTCCCGCCGCTGGCGATCCCCACCACCGTGAAGGACGCGTCGCCGCTGCTCAGCACGTCGCCGACGCCCACGCCGCTGGTCTTCGAGAGCACGTCGTCGATGATGATCTCGCCTGCGCCGGGCTCGGCCTTGCCCTTTGTGATGCGCACGGGGCCACCGGTGCCGGAGCCGGTGTCATAGCCGATAAGGTGCAGCTCGACCCTCTTGTCGCCCTTGTCGAACTGCATGGGCCGGACGATGAGCGGATGCGTGGCGGCAACGCCGTCGCGCGCCGCCACGTCCTGTCCGATGTCCTCGGGCAGGATCGACGCGGCGTTGATGAAGTCGGTCGTGCCTTCCCGCGCGACCCAGAGGTCGGTGCGCACATCTTCCACGAACCCGCCGACCTTCTGGTTCCACCCCTGGTACAGCCCGATGAGGACCGTGATGAGGAACACGGCGAAGCCGATGCCGGCGGCGGAGAACGCGAACCGCGTCTTCTCCGACACGAGGTTGCGGAGCGCGAGGAGCATCATGGGGCCGCCTCCTTCACATAGGGCAGTCTCTCGGCGAGCGCAGGGGCGGCGGAGCGCGCCGCCTGGTCGCCGAGCGCCGCGAACTCGACCCCGCGCTTGAAGTCGCGGAGGCCGCCGGTGCCCTCGACCTGCACTTCAATCGTGATGTCGCACGGTTCGTGGCTGATCTCGGAGATGCGGTTCTGCATGATCTCGAACGAACGGATCATCGCCTCGACCGCGAGCGGCCGGCCTGGCCGATGGTCGATACGCTCGCGAGGCGACGTCCGCGTCGCGGTGAGGCGCACGCCGATGACGATGTCCGCCCCCAGCTCCCGGCACTGGCGGGCCGGGACCGGCGTGAGAATGCCTCCATCCACCAGGTACGTCCCCGCTGCGCTCAGCGCGGGATAGACGCCGGGGATCGCCGTGCTGGCGATGATCCGGGGCCATACCAGCCCGGATGTGAACGTGACCTCGGCGCGCCGGATGAGGTCGACGGCGACGATCGCCAGTGGCAGGCTCAAGTCCTCGATGCGCGTTTCGCCTGACGCGCGCCGGATCTCCTCGCGGATGCCGGCGTTGCTCAGCAGCGAGTAGAGCGGGATCGCCGGCCGCACGATCTTCTTGGCGACGCGGTTGACCAACGCCTCCAGCTCATCGACATCCATGCCGGAGGCGACGCCGGCGGCGACGGCGGAGCCGATGCTCGCGCCGCTGACGACGTCGATCGGCACGCCCATCGTCGTCAGCGCGCGCAGGACGCCGAGGTGCGCGAGTCCTTTCGCGGCGCCGGCGCCAAAGGCGACGCCGACGCGGCGCCGCATGAGTACGCGGGCGAGCCGTTCGATCTCGTCGCCGGCGCCGGGTTGCTGGACGATGGCGACGACTTCGGCGCCGAGGCGGTCCGACATGCGGCGGAGCCCGGCCGCCGTCGATGGCTCTTCCCCGCCGATGATGATCGTCGTCCGCGTCCGTCCGCCGGCGCCGTTGCTGTGACGGGCCTGGTCGGCGAGGGCGACGTTGTACGCGTGCCCCGCGTCAACGTCCGGCACGATGGCTCGCTGATCGTCGCAGATCAGCAGGATGTGCTCGTAATCGCGCGATGCGGCGTCGAGAAACGGCGCCAGGGGCTCGTCCGCGCCGAGCGTGCTGAGCGAGACGTTCGCGCCGCTTCTGGTGATCCGCGCGATAGCCTGCCCCAGTTCGTCTCCGAGTGCCGCAATGAGCACCGGCCGCTGGACGACGCGGCCGATCGCGTCCGGCAGCCCGGCGAGCGCATAAAGCGCCTGAGGGTTGGTGAACAGCGCGATGACGTTCGCCCCACCCCGCTGGAGCAGGCGCTCGTTGGCCGACCGCAGGCGGCCGGCGAGGATCGTCGACAGCGTGCCGATGAGGCGGACGCGCAGCTCGCCGAGTTCGCGCACCTGCTGCTGGCTGATGGCGTACGCCGTCACCGGCGTGACGGCGATGACATCGGCTGACGCCGGCTCGCCCGTGAGCAGCGACATCTCGCCGACGCAGTCGCCCGGCCGCAGGCGTCCCAGTTCGCGCAGCTCCCCGCCTGGCGCCATGGCCGTGACGCACGCGAAGCCGCTCTCGATGATGTGGAAGTCCGGCGACAGGTCACCCTGGACGACGATCTTGTCGCCTTCCGTGAACTCGCGGACATGCATCGCGTCCGCGAGTTCGTTCCAGACGTCGGCGCCAAGGAGATCAGGGAGCGTGTTCGGCCCCGCTCGCTCGTCGGTCATAGCCCTCTATTCCCCAACCCCCGGTCGCGGCTGGTTATCCGTAACGAGACGCGCCGCCAGGAGCGCTTACCGCACTCCGAAGAGGGCGTCTCGCAGATGCGTCTCATCACGCGCGTCGCCGGCGCGATCGTACACGGTCGCGGCGGCGTGGGCGAGGCGAGGCCACGTCGCCACGCCGGGCGAGGTCAACACGCAGCGAACTGCGACGCGGCGAATCCGAGGTCCGCGGAGTTGATGACGCCGTTGCCGTCAGCGTCGTACGGCCGGAATTCCGGTGGAAGCTGCCCGAACGCCGCGGCCAGCAGGCCGAGGTCCGCGGAGTTGACGACGCGGTTGGCGTCGACGGAGGCTATCTCCTTCGCATCGCCGCAGTCGTCGCCGTCGGTGTTGGGGTCGAGCGGGTTCGCCATCCAGTAGCGCACCTCGACGCCGTCGCGGACCGCGTCGTCGTCGGAGTCACTGTCGCCGGGGTGTGTGCCGAAGATGGTCTCACATGCATCGGGCAGCCCGTCGGCGTCGGTGTCGGCGCCGGCCAGGTTGCTGACCGCGCTGAGCGGGTTGCTCCCGCAGGCGACCTCGACGCCGTCCGCCGTGCGGTCGCCGTCGGTGTCCCAGATGAACGCGCTCAGGCCGCGCGCCACCTCGTCGCTGTTCGTCAATCCGTCGCCGTCGATGTCCTCGTCGCAGATGTCCGGTTCGGTATCGCCGGCGGGATTCGTCGCGTCGTCCCACGCGGGAATGGGCTTGGGCAGCGGCATCGGCTCGCCGTTGGTGTTCGGCCCAGTCGTACCGTCGCCGCAGAGCTGCAGATCGACGGCATCGGTGCCCACGCGGCCGGCGTCGTCCGTGACGACGACCCGCGTGAGGGCGACATCGGGCGCCGATGCGCCGTAGGTGTGGGTCACGTTGAACGTCGCGCTGCCGTCTGGGTTCACGACGACGAAGCTGGCGGCGGTTCCGCCCTGCGCCAGGAACGTCCCGTCGAAGGTGCCGTCGCCGAAGTCCCAGACGAACCACGTCTCGTCGGCATCGGCCAGCGCGCCGACGAATCCGGTGATGTGCGTGGTGAATGTGACGGGCTGTCCGGGCGCGACGGGCCCAACAACGGACGCATCGACGGTGATCGCGTCGAACTGGACGCCCTTGCCGGTGAGCGAGGCGACGTTGCCGGCGCCGTCCACGACCTGGACCACCAGCCGGTCTTCGGGCGCGACCGGCACGTCGAGCGAGAACGGTCCCGTACCGGAGAGCGGCCCCGTCGTGTGCGAGGTCACGATTCCGCCGCCGATGACGTAGACGACGATCTCCGCGATGCCGCTTTCGTCTGAGGCGTCGACCGTGACCGTCGCGAGCCCGGCGCTGCTCTCCACGATGCTGAGACCGCCGGAATTGACGACGGGCGGCGCGAAGTCATCGGAGGTGGACCGGCGCAGGCCCAGGACCAGCGTGTCGAACAGGCGCTCGACTCCGGCCGTCGTCACGTCCTCGCCGCTGGTGCAGCGGAATTGCGCGGGTATCACGACGAGGTTCTGCAGCAGCCCTTCCGGCGTGGGGAGCGAGTTCACGGCGGCGAAGACCGACGGCCAGAAGGAGGGCGCGCATGCCTGCAGCTCGTCGACGAGCACTTGCCATTCCTGCTGCGGCTGCGCGATCACGGGGTCGAACGGATCGAGGTCCGTGTACGTGCCGCCCAGGACGACGACGCCGTGGACCGGCCCTGCCGTCTCGTCCTCCGGCAGCGTGGCGCCGAGCCGCGGCTGCAGCGGCCGTCCGGCCGTCGCCTGCACGCCGTGCGCGGAGTAGAACGAACCCTTGTCGGTCACGTGCTCCGTCAGCGGGGACGAGACCACGCTCTGACCGGCCCCATCAAGCACGGTGACCTCGGTGCCGGTAGGCGCCAGGGCCTGCGTCTGCGCCGACGTCGCGATCGTGGCGCCAGCGCCGGCCGCAACCGGCTCGGCCACGTACTGCGGCAGGCCGTAGAACGTCGTGGTGACGCTGGCCTTCTCCTCGTACACGGTGAGCGAGGCCAGCCCCAGGAAGTATCGTTGCTTCGCAAGGCGCAGCGCCGTCCCGGCGGTGCCGCCCCGCGCCAGCTCTTCGGCGAAGATCGCCATGAGCTCTTCGTTTCCGGCCACCGTCTCGCTGTCGCCCAGGCCGAAGCCGGTGTTGGCGACGAAGACGGCGCGCTGCCGCGCCATCGCCTGCGCGAGGTCGAGGCTGGCGTCGACCGGCAGGCCGGCTTCCGGCGGGACGGCGGCTCGGTCGGGCACACTGAGGCCCGCGTGGCAGCCGATGGTGAAGGTGAGCGATCCCGCGAGGCCAGCACCGGCGCCGGCGTTCGCAACATCCTGGCTGCTGATGTAGTCCTCGAAGTTCTGCGTGTTGAAGCCGTGC